>NZ_JBJLSG010000002.1:0-81070 GCF_050871925.1 Kineococcus gurbantunggutensis | reverse complement strand
GCGTGGTCGTGCGTGACCACCCTGGCCCGCCCGGCCGCCTTGGCCGCGTACATCGCCGTGTCCGCCTCATGCAGCAGGGTCTCGGCGCTGAGGCCCTGGGCGCTCAGGACGGTGGCACCGGTGCTGCCGACGGTCGTGGCGCCAGGGGTCGTGGCGCCGGGGGTCGTCGCGCCGGGGGTCGTGGCGCCGGGGGTCGTGGTGGCCACCGCCACCCCGATGCTGGCCGAGATGAGCACATCGACGCCCTGCACGCGCACCGGCTTGGCCAGCACCGCGCGCAGGCGCGAGGTGATCAGGCCCAGGGTGCGGTGCAGGCCCTCGGCGTCCTGCGGCAGGTCCTCGCACAGCAGCACGAACTCGTCCCCGGCCAGGCGCGCCAGGGTGTCCCCGGCGCGCAAGGTGGTGCCCATCCGGGCGCTGAGCTCGATGAGGACCTCATCGCCCGCGCCGTGGCCGAAGGTGTCGTTGACGTCCTTGAAGCGGTCCAGGTCGATGAACATCAGCGCCACCAGCGCGCGCCGGCGCCGCGCGGTGCCCAAGGCGTGCTCGATGCGGTCGAAGAGCAGGGCGCGGTTGGGCAGCCCGGTCAGCTGATCGTGCAGCGAGCGGTGCTCCAGCTCCCGGTTCGCGGCCGCAGCCGCGTCGCGATCGTGCGCCATGACCAGGTAGGAGACGGCCACGTCGGCCAGCAGGCGCGCCGCGGCCACGCTCTGCTGCTCCCAGGGCGCACCGGTGCGCCGGTACAGGTCCAGCGATCCCCACGAGCGCCCCCGGCTGCGCAGCGGCACCGCCAGCACCGCCTGCAGCTGCGCTTCCAGAGCGGCGGCCACGAAGGCGCCCCAGCGCCCGCGGTGCTCGCGCAGGTCGGGGATCGCCACGACCTCACCGGTCTCGATGGCCTGCCGGCACGGGCCCTTGCGCAGGGCGTCCTGCAGCTGCTCCACGGCCAGCGTGGCCTGGTCGGCGTGCACGAAGCGGGCCCGGCGGCGATGGCCGTCCTCGTCGAGGATGCCCATCACCCCCACCCCGTCCACCTGCAGCACCTCGGCGGTGGCCGTGCACAGCTCGCGCAGCATGTCGTCCACGGCGAAGTCACCGGTGGCCGCGCGCGCCAGCCGCGCCAGGGCCTGCACCAGTTTGGCGTGATCAAGCTTGGCGTGATCGACGTCACCGTGGTCGACCCCGTCGCCGAGCGCACCGTGATCCACCCGGTCCCGCCCGCCCGCGTCCTGCCCGCCCGCGTCCTGCCCGGTCGTCGTGTGTTCCAGCACGTGCTCGTCCTGTCCGCGGCTCGACGACCCGCGCACCACGACCCGGCGCACCACGACCTGCCCGCGCCGGCCAGGCACCGCTGACGCGGTGGGCGAGGCGCAGATCGCACGGGTGTTCCTGGAACGCGCCGCACGGAACACGCCGCACGGAACGCGCCACGTGGTGCGAGTAGATCCGGGGTGGTGGGCGGAGGTGGCGATCGTTGGAGAGCCGCTGCCCTTCTCGCGTCGTGGAAGACGTCCACCGGGAACGGCGCCCCCCTGTTTGGAGACGCTCGACGAGCTCACGGCTGCTCGTCACTGTACGGCTCACAGCGGCACGCTGAGTCACCTTCAGCGATGAAACGCGCAAGGGCGTCGCAGGGCAGCGCCCTGATCGCCAGCGCCTGCGCCTCCCCGCGCGCAGCGCCTCACCCGGTCCTCACCCGTGTCCCCGCGCCACCACCACGTGATCACCACCGCGCGATCACCACCACGTGATCGCCGGACCCGCACCACGAGGGCTCCGTCGACGCCCACCTGCACGAGCGAACGTCGATGAACTCTGCGTATCGCGGTCCTCGCTCAAAGCGACATCGGGCCCGCGGACCGGACCGCCCAGCACTGCACCGGCACTGACGTCCTTGCCCCTTCGCCGGGCGCACGGAGCCCGGGAGTGCTTGGCTGATGCAGTGATGGCGCGGTCACGCACCGCACCACCGCAACCGCACCACCACGACCGCAGCACCGCCGCGGATCGCGCGGTGGGGGCGGAACTGCTTCGAGCAACGGGGCGGGCACGTCGGTGACCGAGCAGCACCGTTTCACGCCCCTCACGCCCTCCCCGGCCCCCGGGGAGCACGGAGGTGCTGCAGCGTGAACGAGGAACCGGTGCACGAGCACGGCATCGTGCTGGCAGGGCTGCCGGCGCTGTACACCTCGTCCCTGGCAGCGGCGCTGCACGCAGCCGCGATCGGCCCGGTGCTCGACCTCAGCGGCTCAGCGCTCGATTCCGCGTACGGCTCAGCGACCCCCAAAGTGATGATCACCGCCCGCGCGCCGGAGGGCACCACCAGCCCCAGCACGTCCAGCGCGACCCCCACCAAGACGTCCTCGCCCACCACGACCTCCAGCACCGGAACCCCCACCACCGGGAACCCCACCACCGGGACGCCGGCTGAGCACGCGGCAGCGCGATCACCACACGGCGTGACACGCCCCGCGCTGGTGCAGGTGGTCCCCGCCCTCACACCGCAGAGCGTGCTCAGCGCCCTGGCGCACGGGGCGGTGGCGGTGCTGGACCTGAACACCCCCGTCGAGCTCGCCGTGCAGGTGGTGCGAGCCGCCGCCGAGGGGTGGGCACTGCTGCCGGCACCGGTGCTGCACGCCCTGGCCCAGGGCACCACGAACACGAGCGCCGACACGGCTGCACCAACCTCAGCACCAGCACGATCAGCAAGTCCGGCACCGGTGCCGGAGTTGGTACCGGTGCCGGAGTTGGTACCGGTGCCGGATCCGGAGCTGGTGGTCACGGCAGGCACGAGGCAGGGGCCCCCACCCGTCAGCCCCGTAGAGCGCACCTGGTTGCGGGCCCTGGGTTCGGGCACGAGCGTGGCGCAGCTGGCGCGGGAGGCGGGCTCCGGCGAAGCGGAGGTGTACCGCTCGCTGGGAAGGCTGTACCAGCGCCTGGGAGCGGCCAACCGCACCGAGGCGCTGCTGCGCGCACAGCGCTGGGGGCTGCTGGACGCTGAAGCAGTGCACGACGAAGCCATGGACGACGAAGCCATGGACGACGAAGCCATGGACGACGTCGTGGACGGCGAAGCAGCACACGAGCACCGACCGGGCGAGGAAGCAGCGCACGACGAGAAGCAGCGGAACGGGTAGCAGCGATGGTGCACCACGCGCAACACCGGCACAGCCAGCACGACGGGCACGACGGGCACGAGCAGCACGACGGGCACGACGGGCACGGCACGAGGCGCTGGCCGCCCACCTGGCCGCGCCCGGCCGCCCTGCCGACCCAGCCCCTGGTGGACACGGCCTGGCTGCACCAGCACCGCGGTGCCGTGGTCCTGCTGCAGGTCGATGACGACTCCAGCGCCTACTACCAGCGCCACCTGCCCACCGCGCGCCCGATCGACACCTTCGACGAGCTGCACCAGCACGTGCACCGCGGACCGGTGCACCGAGCCGGCTTCGAGCAGCTCATGGACGCCAAGGGCGTGCGCCGTGACGACCACGTGGTGCTGTACTCCGCCGGCGACCCCACCCACGCCGCCTTCGCGTTCTGGCTGATGCGCCTGTACGGGCACCCCCGCCTGAGCCTGCTGGACGGGGGCCTGCGCGCCTGGGCCGCGGCCGGGCACCCCCTCAGCGATCAGGTCCCCACCTGGCCCGGCCCGCACCAGGTGCCCGCCTACACCGCCGACGAGCGCGACGCCTCCCTGATCATCGGCCGCGAGGAGGTCCTCACCCGCTACGTCGACGCCCCCGCCCCGGCGCTGGTGCTGGACTGCCGCACCCCCGGGGAGTACCGCGGCAGCGAGCACCACCAGCTGGACGTGGCCGCCGAGCAGCACCGCGTGCCCGGTCACGTCCCCGGCTCGCGCAACCTGCCCTCGGCCCTGGTGCTGAACCCCGACGGCACCTTCAAGGCGCGCAGCGAACTGCTGGCGCTCTTCGCCTCCCGCGGCCTGGCAGCGGACTCGCAGGTCGTGCTGTACTGCCGCCTGGCCGAGCGCAGCTCGCTGCTGTGGTTCGCCCTGGCCGAGCTGGTGGGCCACCCCGGCGCCCGGCACTACGTGGGCGGGTGGGCGGAGTACGGCAGCCTGATCGACGCCCCCGTCACCCGCGGGGAAACCTCCGTCGACCACGCATGAGCAGCGCCGGCACCCCGGCACCTCGGCACCCAGGCACCCAGGCACCCCGCGTCAGCGATCGCCCACGAGCACGGAACGCCCACGACGACACGACTCACGCCCGTCGTCGGCCCCAGCCAGCGCGCGCGAAGACACCGCGGGTTCCACGGAGCGGGAATCCCATCACGCGCAGTAGCAGTTCTGGCACAGCCTGCTGAGATCGCGCTCGCAAGGGCGTACTCGTCGACAGTACGGCGCAGCAAGACCTGCGATTCGTCGTGGGTCAGCCTGTGGATCGTGCATGCTGGTGCAGCCCTCAACCACTGATCCCTGGAGAGAACTCCGTGCTCAACCGCAAGGCCCGCCGCTCCACGCGCGCCGGGCTCGCCGTCGCCGCGCTGGCCACCACCTTGATCGCCACGCCGCTGCAGGCCGCCTCGGCCGCCCCCGCCTTCGCGTGGATGAACACCCGCCTGAACGCGGACGAGCGCGCCTCCCTGGTCCTGGCGCAGATGACGCTGGATCAGAAGACGGACCTGCTCATCCAGACCGGCGGTCCCGGCGTGCCCGAGCTGGGCATCCCCGCCATCCGCGGGCGCGACGCCTCCAACGGGCTGACCACCGCCGGGGTGCCCACCACCGCGCTGCCCGACGGGCTGGCGCTGGCCTCCTCCTTCAACGACGAGCTGGCCCGCCAGTACGGGGCGGTGGCCGGTGCCGAGACGCGCGCCACCGGGTACAACTCCGCTGCCGCCCCCACCATCGACCTGGCCCGCTCGCCGTGGAACGGCCGGCAGTGGGAGGGAACCGGCGAGGACCCCCTGCTCAGCGGGCGCCTGGGCAGCGCGCAGGTGCAGGGCATCCAGTCCCAGCAGGTGCAGGCCGAGGTCAAGCACTACAACGTCTACAACCAGGAGACCCGCCGCGGTCACGTGGACTCCCAGCTGGACGAGCGCACCTTCCAGGAGGTGTACACCCGCCCCTGGGAGAAGGTCGTCACCGAGTCCGACCCCGCCTCGGTGATGTGCTCCTTCAACAGGATCAACACCGTGTACGGCTGCAGCAGCGGCACGCTGCTCAACGACGTCCTCAAGGGCCAGCTGGGCTTCAAGGGGTACGTCTCCACCGACTTCAACGCCGCGCACTCCTTCGCCGACTACGCCGCCGGGCTGGACACCTCCGGGGAGACGCTGGAGTTCTCCGGCGACAACCTGCAGCGGGCTGTTCTCGACGGGCGCGTCAGCGCCCAGCGCGTGGACGACGCCGCCCGCCGGGTGCTGCGCGCGATGTTCGCCACCGGCGTCATCGACAACCCCCCGGCCGGCTCGCTGACCAACCCGCAGCCGGCCTCCAAGCCCATCGCCGCGGCCGTGCTGGCCAAGAACGACCAGGTCGCCACCACCAGCGGTCAGCAGGGCACCGTGCTGCTGAAGAACGAGCGCTCCCAGCTGCCGCTGAGCACCTCCACGGCCAGGTCCATCGCCGTGATCGGCTCCGACGCCGACCACTACATCACCGGCGGCGGCAGCGCCGCGGTGCGCGAGCCCGCGCAGCTGACCACCGTCCTGGACGGCATCACCGCCCGCGCCGGCTCCGGCGTGAGCGTCAAGCACGCCAAGGGCACCGATGCGGTCTCCAACGCTGACACCCTGCCCGGCCCGGCTCCGGTGCCCTCCAGCGTCCTGAGCGGGGTGACCGGGCAGTACCGCCTGGGCGCGGGCAACTTCTCCTCCCCGGCGTTCATCTCCCGCCCCGAGGCGCAGATCAACCTGCGCACCGGCCTGGCCAACGACGTCATCAACACCTCCCAGGTCCCCGGCCTAGGCTTCCCGCTGGTGACCACCCCGATGACCGGTCGCTGGACCGGAACGCTGACCGCACCGGCCGCCGGCACCTACGGGTTGTCGATCTCGCACCTGGGCAGCGCCAAGCTGTACCTGGACGACAAGCTCGTCATCGACGACGCCGGTCGCACCTACGGCACCCAGAGCACGAACCTCACCCTGAGCGCGGGGCAGAAGGTGCAGGTGCGCATCGACTACAGCACCGATGCGCCCGGGCAGTTCGACGGCTCCCTGAACGACCAGCCCGGCGCCATGCTGCGCTTCGGCTGGACCCCGCCGGCCGGCACCCTCTCCCCCGCGATCCAGGAAGCGGTGGAGCTGGCCAAGAAGTCCGACGTGGCCGTCGTGGTGGCCAGGGACTACTCCGGTGAGGCCGCCGACCGCGGCGACCTGTCCCTGCCGCAGGACCAGGACCGCCTCATCGCCGCCGTCGCCGCGGCCAACCCGCGCACCGTGGTCGTCCTGGCCACCTCCGGCGCGGTCACCATGCCGTGGCTGGACAAGGTCCCGGCCGTGATCGAGGCCTGGTACGGCGGGCAGCAGCAGGGCAAAACCCTCGCCTCGGTCCTCTTCGGCGACGTGAACCCCTCCGGCAAGCTGCCGGTCACCTTCCCCGCCGACGAGCAGCAGCCGGTGGCCATCGGGGTGCGCAACACCTTCAGCGACGTGGCCACCCTCAACCCCGTCACCGCCTACACCGACGGCATCGACATCGGCTACCGCGGCTACGCCAAGAAGAACCTGACCCCGCTGTTCCCCTTCGGCCACGGCCTCTCCTACACCACCTTCGGCTACGACAAGGTCCAGACCAAGGACTTCAAGACCAAGGACCCCTCCAAGCCCGCCCAGGTCAAGCTGCACCTGACCAACACCGGAAAGACCAGCGGCACCGAGGTCGTGCAGGTCTACGTCGGCAAGCTGCCCACCGGCGTGGACACCCCCGCCAAGGCACTGGCCGGCTACGCGCGCGTCAGCCTCGAGCCGGGCAAGAAGAAGAACGTCACCATCGACCTGGACACCCGCTCCCTGCAGTACTGGGACGCCGCCACCGACTCCTGGGTCACCCCCAAGGGCAAGGTCCCGGTCTACGTGGGCACCTCCGCCAGCGACATCCGCCTCACCGGCGTGCTGGACGTGATGTGAGCACCCGCTCATGTACTCCCCACAGCGCGTGAATCCACGCGGGAAATCACACCGACAGCGGCACCGAGGAGTGCACCGCGCTCCTCGTGCCGTGCGGGTGTGAATACGTGAGCACGTGAGAACCTGAGAGGTTCGCCTCGCGCAGCGGCAGGGCCACCGCCGAACGGGCGGTGGCCCTGCCGTCACGTGCACCCCGACCTCGACGTGCACGTCCCAGCGCACCACCCGGTGCAGCGCGCGGTGCACCCGGACGGCTCGGGGCACCCGGACGGCTCGGGCGCGCTCGGGGCGGCTGCCCGCGGCACCAGGAACGGCACCAGGAGCGAAACCGACGACGTGGGAGGATGAGGCGTGAACCCGGACGTGCGCAGGCGCGGCGTGCTCGCCGCGCTGGCCATCGGCGCGAGCCCGCTGCTGCTCAGCGGCCCGACGCCGCAGGTGCCGCGGCGCGCGCGCCGCACGGGCGCCGGCGCGGTGCGCTCCGCCAAGAAGGGGGTCGCTGCCGCCGGTGGGGGCTCCAGCCCCTCCCAGCTGCGCGAGCTGGGCACCAGCTGGTACTACGACTGGTCCGACGGCGCCGCCAGCAGCGCCGAGCACGAGTACGTGCCCATGCTGTGGGGCTCCAGCGAAGCCGCCGACGGCACCCGCATCGCCACGTTGACCCGCGGGGCACAGCAGGGCCGCTACAGCCACCTGCTGGCCTTCAACGAGCCGGACAAGCCCGATCAGTCCAACGTCAGCCCCGAGCAGGCCCTGCAGCTGTGGCCGGCCCTGCAGTCCACCGGCCTGCGCCTGGGCAGCCCCGCACCGGCGAACTACTGGGGCGGCTGGCTGGACACCTTCATGGACGGCGCACTGCAGCGCGGGTACCGGGTGGACTTCCTCGCGCTGCACTACTACCCCGACTTCACCGACCCCAGCGCCGTGGAGGGCCTGCGCGCCATGGTCCAGGACGCCTGGGACAAGTGGAGGCGACCGGTGTGGATCACCGAGATCGGTGCGATCGACATCTCGGCGTGGGGCCTGGGCCCGTTGCGCTCGGCCCCCAGCCACGCCCTGGCCGACGACTTCGCGCGCCGGGCCACCACCGCGTTGCAGCAGACGGATGCGGTGGAGCGCTACGCGTGGTTCATCGCCGACTCCCAGGACCCCAGCTGCCGCTTCAGCACCTTGTACGGACCCGACGGTGAGCTGACCAGTCACGGGCTGACCTACGCCGCCGCCGGGGCCGGCGCAACGGGCGGGGACGAGGAAGCCCTCGATCCCCGCGCAGGCTCCTTCCGCCCGCTCGAGCCCAGCGGTGCGCGGGCGCTGCACGCCACCGACGACGCCTACGCGAACGACGCCTACGCGAACGACGCCTACGCGAACGACGCCACCTGGGTGGTCAGCACACCGGCCTCGTGGTCGGGCACCGCTCAGCGCTGGTCGATCACTCCGGTCGGTGCGGGCACCTACCACATCGCCAGCGCCAGCCGACCCGGTGCGCTGCTGCAGGCCACCGCCTCCACGCGCCCGGGTGCCGCGCACGTGCACGAGGTGGTGCTCACCCCCGCCTCGTGGGGCTCGGCGGAGCAGTTGTGGCGCATCACCGGCGCCGGGCAGGACCGGTACACCCTGCTCAACGTCGCGCACGACCTGGTGCTGAGCAGCACCGAGGAGCCCTACGGAACCGCCGGAGCCTGGCGGGTCGTCGCCGTCCCATTCGTGCCGGACGGCTCCAGCACCGCCTGGCGCTTGAGCCCACCCTGACGGCTCTGAGCACCGCGCAGGCCAAGACGCGCTGCGAGCTCTTCGGTGGTCGTCTGGACCCTGCTCGCAGCTGGGCGGGCGCAGTCACTGAGCTCCTGCCTGCAACGGCTTGACCATCACGTCCGGTGACGACTGATCGTGACCCAGTCAACTGGGCCACGATCATCATGATCAATGGCCGGGACACCGATCAGGACGACCGGCACCCCGGCCGATCAACGCCCGCGAGCACCGCGCGCTCATCTCGGCCGGGCTCCATCCCCACGCCGAAAAGCGGGTGCGAGACACAGCGCACCGGACGCAGGATGCCCTTCGTGCTGCGAACCCCGCCGACGTCACGACAGCGACCACCGGGTGCCCCGGCACCGCCCTGCCCGGCCGGCACGCGCGGGGAGCCGGCAGCGCAACCCGTCCACGCAGGAACCCGCCCCACCACGGCAGCGCGGTGAGGCAGCATCAGGTCAGCCACCGCCCCGAGCAGCCCGGCGACCGGCCCGCCGTGCGCAAGCTGCACCTGCGCACCTTCGGCGAGCACGGACGGGCCGTGGCCGACCTGGCCGAGGACCTGCGCGCCCACGTGGACGCCGGCCACGGGCTCTCCCTGCTCGCCGAGACGGACGACGGTGTCGTCGGCCACGTCGTGCTCACGCACGCGCTGCTCGACGCACCGCGCCGCCTGGTCAGCGTGCGCGTGCTCAGCCCGCTGGCCGTGCTGCCCACGGTGCAGCGCCGTGGCATCGGGCGGGCCCTGGTGGCAGCCGTGCTGCAGCACGAGAGCACGCGGGCCGTACCTCTGGTGTTCCTCGAGGGCGATCCCGGCTACTACGCGCGCCTGGGCTTCCAGCCCGGCGGTGCGCACGGCTTCCGCAGGCCCTCCCTGCGCATCCCTCAGGCCGCCTTCCAGGTCTTCCTGCTGCCCTCGCACGAACCGTGGATGACGGGCACGCTCATCTACCCCGAGGTGTTCTGGCGCCACGACGCCGTCGGTCTTCGCACCCCCGGCACCTGAGGCCCACCCCGCGCACCGGGCCTCGTCCCGCGAGGTCCCCTCGGGGCGCCGACGTCGCGCGATCGCGAACCCAGGCTTTGACACGACAACCAGTCGCCTGCCGGCCAGGACGCAGCTGAGCGCGGTCACCCCGCCGGCGGGGGCGCCGCCGCGCGCAGCGAGGACCCCGCCACCCTCACCCCAGGATCGCTCCACCACGCACGGCGTCCAGGCACGGCGGGCAGCGCGCAGCGCACACGGTGACCTGCGGATCCTCAGCGATGACCCGCCGCGCGACCTGCAGCACGCCCGCAGCCGGGTGGGTGCGTCATGCGCTCGCACCCACGATGCGGTACGCCTGCAGGCGGGCCAGGTGCGCGCCCAGCTGCTCGAGGCCCTGCGAGCATCCCTCCACGGCCACCATCGCCACCTGATCGTCCACCGCGGCCCAGCGCCGCAACGGCACGCGTGGCGCCAGGGCATCGGCGTGGTGCAGCAGCATCGCGCGCGCCAGGCCCACCCCGGCCGGCACCACCGGTCCCTCGCGCTCGGTCACGGGTGCGGTGCTCACCGCTTCCCTGCACCGTCGCTCAGCTCTGCGGCGGGGGTCCCATCACCTCGACGTCCAGTTCCGCTCTGGCGCGCGCGAAGCCGTCAGCGGGGAACCACGGTTCACCGGAGTCGTCGAAGGTGCGTTCCGTCGTGGGTGCGTTCATGTACTCGAAGAACGGTTCGAAGACGTCGGTGGTGAGCAACCCCAGCATCTGCGTGTCCGCTCCCTCGAACCGGAACGAGTGGATGGTTCCGGCCGGAGCGTGCAGGAAGTCGCCACGGGTCAGCAGGAGCTGGGTGCCGTTGGCCTCCAGGCGCACCCGGCCGTCCAGGCACAGGAAGTTCTCCGTGTGCTGGTGGTGGCGGTGCCGCGGGATCCACGGCGAACGGGTGCCCCGGGTGTGCACCGCGAAGTAGCTCGCGTCGGTGTCGCGCCCGCGCGCCAGGTAGGAGTTCACCTGCGCGTGGCTCGCCCAGCGCTCGCCGTCGGCGGCCCGCACAATGGCGCGGTGCCCGTTCTGCGCGGTGTCGGTGACGTCGACGACCTCGGGGGCGCGATGGCCGGCTGGGACCGGCGCGAGGTCGGCACCGCTGATGGCGCAGGCCTCGCGCCACACGGCGGGCGGGATCGCCTCGGCTTCGGAGCGGTGAACGCGCGCCGACGTCAGCGTTCCCGCTGCGACCAGCAGGCCCTGGCGAACGCCGCGGGTGCTGTAGGCCAGGAAGCGGTTGGTGTGGGCGAGCAGCTCCCAGCCGAAGGCGCTGCCTGGACGCACGCGCAGACTGTCGCCCGCGGTCAGGCGGTGTCGTGCACCGTCGAGGGTGACCTCGACGACCCCGTCGAGGAGGTGGACGAAGAGGTGCTCGCCGGCGCGGGTCGCCGGTACCGACGATCCGCGCGGGCCGCTGATCCAGGCGGCGGCGAACGCACCCCCGCTGTCGGCCGGCCGGGTGATCTCTGTGATCAGCATGCCGCCGAGGATCGTGCGGCGCCCCTCGCCGGCGGCGAGGGCGTAGGGCACCGCCTCGCCGGGCAGATCGTCGATGACCAGGGGCAGTGTGGAGATCGTCTCGACGCAGGCCACGGTCTTCACGCGGTTGTTCTCCTCTCGGACCGGGCGGACCCGGCTTGCTTCAGGGTGAGGTCGAAGAAGGAGCGGATGGTGTCGAAGGAGGCGTGCGGGTGGTGGGCGGCGAAGGCGCGCATCTCCTGCCCGCAAGCCCGCACCACGGCTGGCGCATGAGGCTCGGCCGCCAGGCGACCGACGTCCAGCGGGTGGTCGGGGCCGAGTTCGTGCACCTGGCCCGGGTTGAGGAAGCCGTGGCCGAAGCCTTTCACGAGGTAGTGCAGCGCCGGGGCACCGACTGCGCGCAGCGCCTGGAACAACCGCTCGCTGTGGGCGGGGTCGACGAGCTCGTCATCAGCGCCGTGCAGGATGCAGGTGGGTGGAGCCCCGGAGTGGGCCCGGCGCGCCGGGCTGGCGTCGCTGGCCGCCTCGGGCAGCGACTTAAGCGCCCCTCCCAGCAGGTCGGCTTCGGGTTGCCCCGCAACGCTGTCGGCGTTGAGGCCGGCGAGGTCCGCGGGCCCGTAGCCGTCGACCACGGCCTGGACGCTGGTGTCGCCCCCGGGTTCTCCTTGCACGTACTGCTCGATGTGCCCGGTCAGTGCGGCCAGCGCGGCCAGGTGCCCACCGGCGGAGGAGCCCCACAGCCCGATCCGGCCGGCGTCGATGCCGTAGTCGTCGGCGTGGTCGCGCAGGTAGCGCAGGCCCGCCCGCACGTCGAGCAGTTGCGCAGGGTGCGTGGCGTGGGGGGTCAGCCGGTAGTCGATGCTCACCGAGACGTAACCGGCGCAGGCGAAGCAGTCGCGAAGGTCGGGCCGGGCGCGGCGGTCCTGCATCCGCCAAGCGCCACCGTGCAGCCAGATCACAGCGGGGAGCCGTTCACCACCGGCTGGGCGTACGAGATCCAGCAACAGACCGTCGGCGAAGGGGATGTCGAGGTGCTGCTCAAAGTCGAGTGAGGCCACCGAGTCACTCCTGTAGCGATCGGCAAGGCCCGGGTCTGTCGTGCGCAGCGGAGGAAGCGCCGGCGCGCGACTGTAAAGCCCTGAGAACCGATCGCCACCACCTTAACCCACGTGGGCACCGCGCCCGTCCCCACTCCAGGACGAGGACGTGGGTGCGACAGCGGTGGTCATGTTGGTTGATGCGCGCACAGGCTGCCGATGTGCGGGCCTGCTCGATGGACCTGCGTCGGCCAGTGCTGGCGGCGCTGGATGAGGGCGTCCCGCGCGCCGAAGTGGTGCACACCTCCTCGATCTGCATGCCGACGCCGCAGCGGTACGTGCGTGCTCGGCGTGAGCTCGGCAGTGTGGCTCCTCACCGCCAGCGGCACTGGCCGCTGGCGGTGAGGAGACCGGCGGTGGCCGCACGGCTTCCACAACACTTGGCACACGGGGCAGACGCCACGCTGGCCGAGCACGCTGCGGCGTTCTTCGGACGGACTGGTCACCGGGTCTCACCTGCCACGGTGCGCCGGGCCATCGCCTGCTTGCCGGGCCGGTGGTCCTTGAAGCAAAGTCCCCGGTAGCCGCTGAACGCGACGAGGCCGCCCGCGCCCGCTGGCGGCGCAGAGCTCAGCGTTGGCCGGCACACCCGTTGGTCTTCGTCGGTGGAACCGGCACCATCACAGCCACCACCACCGACGTGTTCGAGGCGTCCGCGATCCCTGATGCAGCCAGATCTTGATCCCGACGCTGACTTCCGGGCAGATCGTGGTGCTCGAGGGCGTCGGAGCCTACAGGAGCGATCGCATCCGTCAGGTGGTCGAGGCTGTCGGCTGTCGGCTGTCGGCTGGAATTCTTGCCGGCCTACTCCCCGGACCTGGACCCGATCGAGGAGGCGTTCAGCGAGTTCGAAGCTCACCCGCGTCGAGCTCAAGCACGTGCTCGCCGGCACCTCGATGCCGCCATCGTCGAGGCTGTGGACTCGATCACCGCCTTCGATGCTTGTGGCTGGTTCGCCCGTGCCGGTTACCGCACCGGCTATCAACCAACATGACTGCCGCGGTGAGAGGTGGCAGGTGCGGGGCGCTGACGCGGGAGTCCTGACGCTGGCGCCGCCCGGGATCGCCGACCAGGACATGCACTCCTTCGTGGGCAAGATCGCGATCTTCGGTCAGAGCGAGCTCCCCACGGAGGGCGGCGAACGAGGTCGTTCCGTGCACGTCAGCGACACCCCAGGTCAGGAGCACCGCTTCACCGCGCGATCTCGATGCGAGGCACCTCGAGCAGTCCCGAGCGATCCCGAGGTGATTAGCGAGCCGGCAGGCTCGCGATCGCGGTCGGCGAGGACCTGTACGGCGCGGACCGGCTCAGGACCGGAGAAGCGTTGCGGCTCACCGGGCCACCGGGCCACCGGGCCACCGGGCCACCGGGCCACCGGGCCACGAGCGCAGACCTTCTCGTCCGCGGGATCGTCGCCGGGCCACCCGTCGGTGCCGCGACCCGCTCAGCCGCTGGTGCGCAGCGCCTGCAGCAGCGCCCGCAGCGCCTGCCACGCCTGCTCCACGCCCTGGTCCGGGTCCGGCCGGCTGGCCGCCCAGGAGGCCGCCTCGTCCATCGCACCGGAGAGTACCGCGGTAACCGCCCCCGCCTCCCCCCCTGAGCCACCACCGGCACCGGCACCCGGGCCCGCACCGGGCAACCGCCCGGCTTGCAGCAGCTCGCGCACCCCCTCGTGCAGCAGCCGCCGGGAGTACCGCGCGTCCAGCTCGCGCCAGCGCGCCCAGCCCAGCACCGCCGGCGCCTCCACCAGCAGCACCCGGCGCACCCCCACCGCCGTGCTGGCCACCAGGTACGCCCGGCACCCGGCCACCAGCTGCCCGAAGGCGTCCTGCCCGCCGGCTTCCGCGGCCTGCGCGGCGTCCTGCACCGCCTGGGCGACCTGGGCCTGCACCTGCTCCAGCACCGCCTCGAACAACCCCGCCCGGCTGGTGAAGTGGTGGTACACCGCCCCGCGGGTCACACCCGCGGCCGCGGCCACCTCCTCCAGCGCCACCCCGGCGTACCCGCGCTCGCCGTACAGGCGCTGCGCGGCGCCCAGCACCGCCGCGGCCGTGGCCTGGCTCTGCGCCCTGCTCGTGCGTGCCACCGACCCGCCTCCCCCGCTGCCCTGCCGAACCGCCTCGCCGCAGGTCCGCGGCCGACGACCATTTACATACAGACTGTCTGTATGCCAGCGTAGCAGCACCACCCCCTCCACCGACCCTCCTCGACCTCCCCGGGAGATCGCCGTGCGCCTGAGCAGCGCCTACCCCGTCATCCTCAGCACCGACGTCGCCGCCGCCGCGCGCTTCTGGCGCACCCACTTCGGCTTCAGCACCACCTTCGAGGTCGACTGGTACGTCAGCCTGCGCCACCAGCAGGACCACCAAGACCAGCAGGACCCGCAGAACCCGCAGAACCCGCAGCAGTGGGAACTGGGCATCGTCGCCGCCGAGCACGACACCGTCCCGACCACCCACCGCCGCCCCACCGGCGCCCTGCTGATCAACCTCGAGGTCGACGACGTCGACGAGCAGTACCGCCGCCTGGTCCTGGACGGTCCCCTGACCGCGGTGCTGCCCCTGCGCTCGGAGCCCTTCGGGCAGCGGCACTTCATCGTCCCCGCCCCCGATGGGGTCCTGGTGGACGTCATCACCCCCATCGCACCCGACCCGACCTACGCCTCCGCCGTCGTCCCCGCCGTGACCCCCGCCGCCGTGATGACCCCCACCGCGCCCACCAGCACGACAGCCGGCAACACCTGAGCAGCACAACCCACGGTCAGCCAGCAGCGCACCACCCGCAGACAGCCGGCGACCCCACTGCCATGACGCTGATGACGCCGATGACGCCGGCCTCGCGCCTTCGTCGAGGAATGGGTGGGGCAGGACCCGTGATCCGCTGCCGCGAGCACCCCGCAGGACCATGATTCGACCGTGAGCACCAGAGGTGTCGTCCGCGATTGGCACGACGAGCAGGGCTGGGGCGTCATCGACAGCCCTGAGACGCCGGGCGGCTGCTGGGTGCACTTCTCCGCCGCCGTGAGCACCCAGGACGGGCTGCGTCCCGGCCAGGAGGTCGCCTTCACCTACGAGCGGGGCGAGCAGGACGGGTACCGCTACCGCGCCCGGCGCGCCTGGCCCTGGGGTGAGGACCCGGTTCAACGGCCGGGCACCACGGTGTTCAACGACCGCAGCGGGGCCTTCACCAGCAGCCTCACCCTCACCCACGACGACCCGGCATCCGCCGAATCCGCCCAAGCCGCCGAGGCCTCCGAGGCCTCCGAGGCCTCCGAGCCGCCGGAGCCTCGCCGGTCGGGACGACGCACCGGCCGCCGGCAGCGGCACCGGCCCTGGGCACGGTCAGCGTCACCGTCTTCGAGGCGGCACCGGGACGCAACGAGGTCCGCATCCACACCCGCGGCACGCTGAACGAGCACCTGGTGGAGGCGGCCATCGCCGAGCTGCAGCACGTGCACCAGCAGCTGATCGAGTGAGCCGGACACCCGAGTGAACCGGGCACCCGGCCGCACCTCTCGGGCGCTCGGCAGCGGCACCGCGCTCATCCCGCTGGCCGAGGCGTCGACGTTCGCTCCGATGACGCCTCCCGGCACCCGGGAGCCAGGGGGCGCCGCCAAGATGGCGCGGTGGACGATGGAAGCGGCACGCAGAACGGCGAGCGCCACGGCGTCACCGAGCCCGCACACCGCGGGGACGAGAGCACCGCACTGCTGGGCTTCCTGCAGCGCCAGCGCGACCTGGTCGCCTGGAAGGTCAGCGGCGCCTCGGAGACGGCGCTGCGGGCGGTGGCCACGCCGAGCGGCCTGAGCGCGCACGGGGTGGTGCGCCACCTGACCAACGTCGAGCGCTCCTGGGTGCGTGACGTCTTCGCCGGCCAGGACGCACTGGTCTTCGACTGGAGCGAGGACGACCCCGACGGCGAGCTGCACGTGCCCGAGAGCGTGACGATGGCGCAGCTGCTGGCGGACTACGCCGCTGAGGCCGCACGCTGCGACGCGGTGGTGGTGGCGCACCGCCTCGACGACGTCTCCACCCGACGCGGCTTCTCCTTGCGCTGGATCCTGCTCCACCTGCTGGAGGAGACCGCGCGGCACCTGGGCCACCTCGATCTGCTGCGTGAGCACGCAGACGGCAGCACCGGCGAAGAGCCCACCGGTTGACACCAGGACCGGCACGCCCGACCGCAACGCGATCCCCACTGGGACGGGCGAAGCCTGCTGACCCACCGCACACGCCGGTGTCCGCCGCGTCCGCCACATCCACCCCGTCCCTGGTGGCACGTGATCACGGCAGGCACGACGACTCGACGAGCACGGAAGGCCGCAGGCAGCAGCCGACCCAACCGTCGGTGACCGGACCTGACCGCACCGCGCCTGCGCGGCGGCCCCAGCGCGCTGCTGCCGCACCGCACCGCGCGGCAGCAGCGCCTACGCCCACCGGCTGGCACCGTCAACGATCAGCAGAACCCACCTGCCCGTCCCGCCCGCCCACCGGTAAGGACCAGCAGGCGCTGCACAGCAGCCACCCAGCAAGCCAGAAGAAGCGAGCAGGAAAGGTCAGGAGAGCCCCGTGAGCCCGAGCAGCGAGCTGTCCGCGCGCCTGCTGGCGCACTCCTACCACCGCGCCTTCTGCGCGGTGCGCGCCCAGCTGCAGCACCTGCTGCCGCAGCTGAGGCTGCAGGAGCCGGACTGGCTGGCCCTGGTGCACGCCACGGCCCAGCTCCAGGCGCAGGTGTGCTGGCCCGCACCCGGCGCGCGGCTGTGCGTGCAGGCGCAGCACCCCGAGCAGCACCTGCCGCAGCTGCTCGCCCTGATCGAGCAGCACCCCAGCTGGCTGCTGCAGATCCAGGAGCCCACCGCCGCAGCCTTCACCTCGCTGGGCACCGGCACCGTGCCGCTGCCCCTGCACGCCGCGCAGCTGGCCGACGTGCTGCCCCTGCTGCTGCGCCGGCAGGTGCGCGCCCAGCGGGTGTGCACCTGGCCGCAGACGACGCGGGCCGCGCTGTACTTCTGGGACCTGGACTCTTGCGACCTGCAGGAGTGCTGCGGGGGCGTGGACGGCTTCCACGTCGAGCTGCACCACGACCAGCGCGCGCTGCGCCCACCGCAGACGCGAGCAGAGGCGACAGCAGGAGTGGAGGCAGCACCAGTTCCCGGACCGCTCGAGCACCCGGGCACCGCGCCCCGCGACGGGCTCCCAGGCGGCTCGTGCGGCGGACCAGGCGGCGTCGGCGACGACACCGAGCTGCGTGGCGAGCAGCGGGTCGGGCAGCGGGCCTGGGAAGCGATCCGCACCGCCTTGCCCCTCGGGCGGGTGGTCGCCGCCACGATCACCGGCACCGGCACCGGCACCGCGGCCGGCACCGCGGCCGGTGCCGGTGCCGGTGCCGGTGCCGGTGCGAGCGGTGCCACCGCCAGCACGAGCGGCACGAGCGAGCCCGACGGACGCGCGGAGGTCTTCGCCGAGATCGAGGGGTACCCCGGCGTCGTCGCCGTCCTGAGCACCGGCACCCGCACGGACCACGCCGGTGCCCCGCGCGTTGCACGCCGCACTGCACACCGAGCTGGTTCGAGCACTACCAGCGACGGCGGGCCCTCGAGCAGCGCAGCACCGGGCACCCGGATCCAGGCCCGTGTCGTGCGTCACCGCCGCGAGCGCCGGCAGGTCGAGCTGCAGCTCACGCGCGTGCTGACCGGTCCTCGACCCGCTGCCCCCGGCCCGCCGGCGCGCGACGCCCGCAGCACCGAGCACCGGCCAGCCGCGACGGTCACCGCGCCGAGAACCGTGTCGGGGTGGATCTGCTCCTGCAGCCGTTGCCGGTCCTAGCGTGGTGGCATGCATCTGCCGTCGCAGGGGCCAGAGAGCACCGGGATCGGCA
The DNA here is from genome assembly GCF_050871925.1 of Kineococcus gurbantunggutensis. NCBI lineage: Bacteria > Bacillati > Actinomycetota > Actinomycetes > Kineosporiales > Kineosporiaceae > Kineococcus > Kineococcus gurbantunggutensis. Next base: position 62,735 of record NZ_JBJLSG010000002.1, on the reverse strand, counting down.
CGGGGGGTGGCGCCCACCTGATGATCGGGCTCAGCGTGGCCATAGGCGTGGCGGTGGGCGTGTTGACACTGGCGAACCGTCCCCGCTCCAGCGCCGCGGGCGGAGGTGATGCGGGCGAACCGGGTGAGCTGGGCGAGTCGGCCCTGCCGCCACCAACAGAGCTGGCGCCCCCCGCGCCGGGCATGGCGGCGAGCACCGCGCCCGCCAGGCCCACCGCGTCCTGGACCGTGCACGGGCCCCTGCTGACCTGGCACACCACCAGCACCACCAGCGCCGCCGCCTCGGTGCACGGCGAACTCACCCAGCGCCACGGCTGCCTGAGCATCGGCACCCACCCCGCTATCTGGCCGCACGGCACCACCTGGGACGAGGCCACACGCACCCTGACCCTGCCCGACGGCACCCGCGCCCGGATCGGCACCGCGCTTCGCGGTGCGGGCGGCTACACCAGCGCCGAGCGCCTCTGCGCCCTCAGCGCGCGCGAGGTCGGCGGGCAGCAGCTCACCGCGTTCCTGCGAGCCCACCTGGAGCCCAGCGCGAGGGTGGTGGTGGTGAACAGCATCAGCACCCGCGGCGACGGCAGCGGCGACGGCGATCGGCCACGGCCCGAGCCCCGGCACGAGCACCACCACGACTGAGCGCACGCCCCCACCGGACCCTGACCGGGCCCGATCACGCCAGGCCACCCGGCCACCCGGCCACCCGGCCACCCGGCCACCCGGCCACCCGGCTGTCCGGTGCCTGCGGCGGTGGCAGCCCCCGCCGCACCAGCAGCGACGCTCCCGCACCGTGCGGCCGCCGGAACCACGGGTCTGCCGCAGAATCCAGCGACACCGGTCCGCCACCGCAACGCGCACCAGCTCCCATGGCCTGCCCGCTCACAATCAGCCCCGAGCACCTGGCGCTGCACCTGGGCCAGCGGCACGACGAAAGCCTGTTCCCGCGCGCCCGAGGCGCCCTGCGCGCGAGCTGACGCTGCGCGCTCGGGCCACCGCGCGCCGCCCCTGCCCGCTGCTCTACCCGCCCGCGCCCGGCGAGGGCACTGCCGCAGGCGGGGACACCACCGCACCCGCCGTGCTCCCGGTCGGCACGTCCTCGGCCAGCACGTCCTCGGTCAGCACGTCCTCGACCAGCCCCTCCAGCGTGGAGGCGTCCACCTCCCCGGCCACGCTGGCCGCCACCCGCCCCCAGGTGTCCAGCACCAGCGTGGTCGGCGTCGCAGCCGGCACCACCCCGCGCAGGCCCAGCAGCACCGACCCGTCCGCATCGTCGATGCTGGGGTAGCTGAGCTCGTAGCGCTCCTGGAAGGCGCGCACCCGCGCCGCGGAGTCCTGACGCACGTTCACCCCCACCACCTGCACACCCGGGCGCCCGCCGGCCTGCTCATCGGGCTCAGCACCCGGCTGCACCTCCACAGCTTCGGCGGTGCCAGCGGTGCCGGCGTAGCGCTCGGCCACCCCCTGCAGCACCGGCGCCTCGGCCCGGCACGGAGCGCACCCGGCGTACCAGGTGTTCAGCACCACCACCGACCCGTGCATGTGCGCGATGTCCACCACCTGCCCCTCCACGGTGCGCCCGGCCACCTCCAGCGGCGCCTCGCGCTGCTCGATCGGCACCTGCACCCACGCCCGCCCGGCCGTGAGCCCCTGCTGCGGGGCCGGCAACCCGTCCCCGCTGCCGCACCCGGCCAGCAGCACGAGCACACCCACAGCGGCACCGGCAGCAGTACCGGTACCAGCGCCAGCACGCGCACCGACAGCAGCGCTGGCGCGCGCACCGCATCCGCCCCGAGCGCCCTGGTCCCTCCCCCGCCTCACCACCCCAGTATCGCCAGTCCACGACTGGTCCCGTGCTCTCCGGGCGGCCCGAGCTACCCGAGCTGCCCGGCGCCGTGCCCACCCCGCCCCCACCCGGCTCGGGCCGCGCCGACGGCGGGCAGCGTTCACCAGGCGCTGTCCTGGCCACCCGCCGCCGGCGCGCGCCACGCACCACCGGCGCGAGCTCAAAACACCTTCAGCATCGATCGCCCGCCCTGGTAGCGGGTGGTGCGGTACTCACGGCCAGGCGATGACGTGCATGCCCCGCTCGGCGAACCGGGTGCTGTCACCGTCCGCCTGGGGGTGCACCGCCACCTGCCCGATCTGCTCCGGCGCGTGCAGGTCCAAGCGCTCGCCCAAGGAGCCCTCCACGCTCAGCTCCAGGGCGGTGATGCGCGCCCCCTGTTCCATGCGGATCCCTTGCAGCCAGGACATCTGCACCTCCACCTTGCCCTCGATGACCGCCCCCTTGCCCATGAGCAGCCCTTCCTTAACGCGCGTGCCGGTGTTCAGGCGCAGCCCCCTGGCGATCCGGGAACCGGCGCTGAGGGAGATGGTGTGCTCGACGGTGGTGCCGGAGAGCCTGAGCGCGCCGTCGATCCGGGCTTCCTCCTCGAGGATCAGGTAGGACATCCGGCACTCGCGACCCGCGCTCACAGCTCCGCGGACGTGCGCGTCGGGCCCGAGCACGAGGCCCTCGGAGATGACGACCTGCCCGTTGAACGAGATGTCCCCATCGACGACGGTGTCCGCGTCCAGCCACAGCTTCCCGTTGATGCGGACACCTCCACTGACCAAGATGCGCTTGAGCCAGACGCGCTCACCGAGGTGGACGTCACCGTTCGAGCGCGCATCGACGGCCAAGAGCAGGCCGCGCTCGATGCACGCCTCCTCCTCGATGGTGAGCGCGCCGACGTACGCCTCCCTTCCCAAGCTGAGCTTGCCGCCGATGCGCGCCCGGGCGCCGATCACCGCAGCGCCGTTGACGCTCGTGCCGGAGCCGAGCAGGACGTCGCCGCCCACGCGCACGCCCGGGCCGGGCGTCGCAGCGTTCGCACTGCCCACGCCCAGAGCCAGGCCCTTGCTGATGCGGGTCTGGCCGTCCACGAGCACGTCGCCGTCCACACGCACGTCATCGCCCAGCGTCAGGTAACCGCCAACGCGCGTTCCCTCGTCCAGGCTCAAGGTGCCGGTGACGTGCGCTGCGCCCTCGAAGGTCACGTCACCTGCGACGTAGGCGCTTCGCAAGATCACGTCGTGGACACGGCGGCCCGACAGGTCCAGCTCGTCCAGTGCGGCACCGCTGAGGTTGACGTCGAAGTCGTGCCCGCTCGCACCCGCGAGGGTGTCGGCGGGTGCTCCTGAGGGCACGGCCTCGCCAGCACCGTCTGCCCGGGTCATCTGCGGCAGCAGCGCGGGGATCAGACGGGTGGCGGTGCGCCGCACCTCCGCCTCCGCGTCGCGCTCATCGCGCACCTCGTGATCGCGAGGCCACCACGCACCACCAGTGAGGTCCTCCGCGCTCGGAGGTGTCGAGGGCTCGTGGTCGAGGTCCACGTGGTGGAAGGGCTGGCGCAGGTAGGCGCACAAGACGTCCAGGACGGTCTCGGTGCGCTCGGGGCGCTGAACAGCCAGGCGGTGCAGGGAGTGCAGGGCTCCCAGGCGCACCGAGGCCGCGGCATGCCCGAGCTGCTCGATGGCCTTGGCGTAGCGGTCGTCGTCGGCGCGCGCCTGCTCGTGCTCCAGCACCCGGGCACTGTGGGTGGCTGTCTCACGGTCGCGCTCGCGCGCCAGGTCGTTGGACTGCCTGGCCAGCTCGACGGACTCCTGGGCCCGCTCCAGGGAGCGCCGGGTCAAGCGGGCGTTGTGGCCGCCGACGATGGCGCCGGTGACCGCGGCAGCACCGGCGAGCAGGGCGGCGGCAGCCACGCCGAGCGGGGCGCGGATCGCGTTCTCAGCCGCGGCGATCGCGGTGCGGTCGGGCACCGTCTGACCGTTGACGACGCGCGTGTGGTCCTCGTCGTCGATCATCCGCATGGGTGCGTACACCCACAGCACACCCGCCAGGACCAGGGCGAGCGCGAAGACGCCGCCGATCGCTCCCCAGTGCCGCCGGGGCAGCCCTTCGTCGGCCCGCTCCCGGGTCGAACGCTTGCACTCGTCGCCCACACCCCGATCCTGGTGGGTACGTGGCACCGGTGCGGGCCGACCGGTCCAGGGCAAGCGCAGTATCCCGCCTCGCGGCGGGATGGCCCAGGCGACAGGGGCGGCCGGACGCCCATCCCCTGCGGGGCTTGCACGGCCACAGGTGCGCGCCCCCGGAGTGCCTGGCGGGGGCTCGGTGCGGCATCGGGGGGTGCTCCGGCCACAGGGCTGGGTGGCGCGCTGGGCAGAGCACTGCGGTGGAGCGGCTCGGTGAGGTCGGCCTCGTCGGGGGAGGCGGTGCTGCGCAGCGCGCGCTTGCCGTCGGGCTTGAGGACGTGCTTGACGGTCAGAGACTGCAGGACGAGGTCCTGCGCCTCGGCGGGGCTCTCGGGCGGCTGGGAACTTGACCGCGCTCATGCCCGCAACGCGAAGGAGGGGTTGCCGCCGTAGTGGCGACCCCTCCCCGGCCCGGCCAGGTCCCGCCGTCCGGCGGGGGTCCTGACCTTCCCTCGACCCGGCGTGACGCGCACCCGGGCCCTTACCAGTGCCCGCAGGCTACCCGCGCGGAAGGATCTTCCGCCGAGCGCTCAAGGTGGGGCGCTCACGTGCCGTTGGGGTGGTGAGCGAGCACGGACCGGGCCGCATTCCGGGCGGCCCGGCCCTGCTCGCCCCTCACGCCGGCTGCTGGGACTGCACGATCGCGGTCGCCAGGTCGAAGGCCCCGCGCAGGGCCTCAAGGTTGGCGGTCTGCCAGTCGATGACGCTGATGAGGAGCAGGACGGCGAGGGCGCCGGAGATGCGGTTGCGCACGAGGACCTCCAAGGTCGGCGAAGCCGTCGGCGTCGGGATGACGCCAACAACTTGGTTCTCGGGGCCCCGCCGGAGGAGCTGAAGCCAGACGCCCTCAGTGACCGAGGAGCGTTACGTTCGCTCACCCGGACGGACCACTCGGCCCCGCTCGTCATCGACGCTGCGTGACCGGTTCACCCGGGGGGACGGCGAAGGGGCCCGCCCCGAAGGACGAGCCCCACCACCGCGCGTCAGGCCGTGAACTCCCCGGCCCGCCACGCCTCCCGGTAGTGCCGCGCGCACAGGCCCCGATCCAAGACCTTCTTGTCGCACTCCTCCCGCGAACACTCCGGCGGCGCGGGCGGCGCCTCCCGCGCCGGTGGCGCCTGCGGCAGGGCGGCGTCGACCTGGCCGAGCGCCGGCGCCTGCTGCATGCCCTGCGCGCCAGACGCGGCACCCGACCGCCACGCCGCACGCCCTGCTACCCGCTGGGTGCCCGGCGCCCGCGGCTGGCCACCTTCGGCCTGCGAGCGCTCCTGACCCTCGAACGCTCGCGCCCAGCCCCGGACTCGGTCCCGCCTCGGTCCCGGACCGCCATCACCGTCTCGACGAGCGCGACCGGGCAGGCTGCGTGCACCCCCGGCACCTGCGCACGTGCCCGCACCGGGGCACCGGGTCCGGGCCGGCTGACAGCTCGGCCCCGCACCCGGCCAGGGACGCGGGGTCAGGTCCGAAGCTCAGGCCTTGGCCCGGGGCTCCTTCGGGGTGTAGCTCACAGTGGCCAGCTTGGCCAGGTGGGGATCAGGGGTGATGCCGAGCACCTTGTACGCGTTCACCCGCGCCCGGGCGGCATCCACGGCCTGGGGCGTCACCTTGATCACGCGCCTGCGGGCCTTGCGCTCACCGCTGAGGGTCATCGCTCTCCTCCGCACCGTCCTGGACGTCGAAGTCTACGTCCTCACCCTGCGCGGACAAGCTCTCCGCCGCCCCCAGCGCGCGCTCCATGTCCGGTGTCGAGGTGGCCCGGTCGGCGATCTCCCTGCCCGCCTCCTGCTTCAGCTCGTCCGGGGCGTCAGGATCGTCGGCGAAGGACTGCGCCAGCGCGTCCAGCATCCGGTAGCCCTTCGCGCGCCGGGCGGGGTCCGGCGAGGCCAGCATCAGCTTGATCACCTCCGGGGAGGGGCCGGTGATCGCGGCCCTGGCCGCCCTCCTGGCGGCCAGGACGGTCCCGAGGAAGGACAGGCCCTGCGCCGATGAGCGCACCCACCAGGCCGCTGATCGCCGCGATCCACGCGCTGGCATCCACCCGTGGACGCTACCGGTGCCCCAGCCGGAAGGAGCCGCAGCGACTCGCCCGGTGGCTCGACCAGCGCCCGGCGACTCGAGCAGGGCCCGGGGTGTGGCAGGGCCTGCTGTCGCAAGCGTGCTGCACGATCGCGGCGTCATGATCACCAGGACATGACCACGGCGTCCAACCGCTGCAGCCGGTGACAGGCCGAGGACCAGCGCACCGGGGACCAGCGCGCGCCGGATCGCCCACCGGCCAAGAGGGGATGTAGATGCCATGTGTACGGTCGCGGGGCCAGCGCGGGGCCAGCCGTTCACGGCGCTGACTTCTCAGTTGCGCCCGCACCCACCCACCAGGCATTGCCGTGCTCAGGCGACACCTGGGGTGCTGCCGTACTCGGGCGCCGAACCTTACCGTGCTCGTCGTCGACTGCTCCGTGGTGCATGAGGCGAGCGCTGGTTGGTGGGAGCGTTCTACTCACCCACGGGCAGAGCTGAGGACCAGGCTCACGTTCTGACCTCCGAAGCCGAAGGCGTTGACCATGAGAGCGTTGGGTCCTGCCGGCATCTCCCGCGGCTCCTTGGCGACGACGTTGAGGTCCACGTCGATGTCGGTGTCGACGAAGTTGGGGGTGGGTGTGATGACGCGCTCGCTGAGTGCGCGTGCCGCGATCGCTGCAGCCAAGGGCCCTGAGGCACCGACCAGGTGGCCGGTCATGGACTTCAGCGCGGTGACGGGAACGTCGCCCACGTCCTGGCCGAACACTCGGCGCATGGCGTAGGCCTCGGCGGCATCGCCGGCGATCGTTCCGGTGGCGTGCGCGTAGACGCCGGAGAGGTCCGCGCCGGTGCGCCGGGCCATCTTCAGCGCCTTGCTCATCGCGGCCGCGGCCATGAGGCCGGTGGGTTCGGGGGCCACGAGGTGATGACCGTCAGAGGTGATGCCTGCGCCCTCGACGTGGCACAGCACCTGGGCGCTGCGTCGTCGCGCGTGAGTCATGGACTCCAGGACGAGCACGCCCGCCCCTTCGGCCAGCACGAAGCCGTCGCGCTCGCGGTCGAAGGGGCGAGAGGCCGCTGCCGGATCTGTCGTGTTGGTCGACAGTGCTCGCAACGCCCCGAAGCCCATGACGGTGAGCGGGTCCAGGACCGCCTCAGAGCCACCGGCCACCACGACCTCGGCTTGACCTGAGGCGATCAGCCCGTGGGCCAGTGCGATGGCTTCCAGTCCCGAAGCGCACGCGCTGACCGGACTGTAGGTTCCCGCCTGTGCACCGAGGTCGATGGCGACCTTGGCTGCCACCGCATTGGGCATCACGCGGGGGACAGTCGATGCTCTGACGGTGTTCTGATGTTGCTGGCGCTGCTTGTCCAAGGTGGCGCGGATCGAGGTGAGGCCACCCAGCCCCGCGGAGATTGACACGGCCAGGTCTGGCGTGTTCACCTCGGGCTGGCCGGCCATCTTCCAGGCTGAACGCGCGGCGTTCATGGAGAAGGCAACCGAGCGGTCCATCCCGCTGCTCTCGTGCCCGCTCAGCTGGTCGATGTAGTGATCAGGTACGCGCGCTTCGAGGTGGTCGCCCAGGCCGCGCTGGTCGTCGCCCACGCAGGTGATCCCGCACGTGCCGGCAAGCACCCGATCGAAGATGGCGTTGATTTCGTTGCCGAGCGAGGCCAGGACCCCGATTCCCGTGACGACGACCTCCTGCACGATTAACCTTCCTCACCGACGGTCGAGGTGACGATCACGTCACGGATGTCGCGCACGTACTCGATCTTCTGCAGCGCCGCGGCCGGTACTCGCCGACCGACTTCCTCCTCGAAGGCGGTCAGCAGCTCCAGCTGGTCGAGGGAGTCCATGTCGAGGTCGGCGAACTTGGTGTCCAGACTCAAGTCCGCAGGTGCCGGCGCGCCGGTCACTTCCGTGGTGATCTCGGCGAAGCGCGTCAGGAACTTCTCGTCGTCCATGGTGATGCATCCCCTTCCCGGTCACAGCTCACGTACGCCACTGCATTGCCCGGCGGGCCAGCGCCCAAGCCAGGAGAGCAATCGCCATCAGTGCCAGAACATCGCGGCCGACGGTTGCGAGGTCGCCGCCCAGCAGGCTGCCTCGAACCAGTGAGGCGGCGTAGAACGCCGGGTTGAGGTAACCGGCCCACACCAGCGGCTCAGGCAGCAGGTGCGCCGGCACGGCGACAGGACCCAGAGCCAGCAGGGAAAGCGTCACGGCCAAGCTGGTGGATGAAGCCTGCTCCAGGGACCGGGACCGGTTGCCGATGAAGGCGCCGATGCCCGCGCTGGGCAGCACCAGGAGCGGCAGCAGGACCACCGCGAACCACGGCGGGCTCAAGGTGACATTGAGCAGCCAGGCACCCAGCAGCGTCGTCACGAACACCGAGGGCAGCGCCAGCAACGTGAAGGCGGCCAGGCTGGCCAGCATCAGGCTCTCGCGGCGCAGCGGCATCGAGGCGAAGAACTCCAGGGCACCGGTCTCGCGCATGAAGGCGAAGTTGCTGGCGATCTTGCTCTGTGTCTCGAAGAGCAGGGCCATCACGATGCTACCGGAAAGGGCGTAGGTGAGCGCTGCATCACCTGAGGTTCTGGCGAAGAAGCCCAGGGTGAGCACCGTCAGCAGCGGCGCCAGCATCCCGGTCAGCAACATCTGGGGCCAGGACCAGCGCCAGTTCGACAGCTGGACGAGGAAGAGGGTGAGAACCTGGCGCGTCCACTTCACGTCACGTCGGCTCGTGTCAAGCAAAGCCATAGTAGACGTCCTCGAGGGTTGTCGAAGTGATGCTCAGGTCGAGCAGGTCACGTGGGGGGACATCGGCCAGGAACTTGTCGAGGTGGTCCAGGGGCAGGTAGCCATCGACGTAGGAGCCTTGCGGATCTCGATCTTCGAGATAGGAGGGCAAGGTGACCTGGCTGGTGCGCAAGAACCTGACGTGCATCTCACCGGCGACCGATCGCTTGAGGTCTTGAGGTGAGCCGACCGCCACCAGCTTACCGGCGCGCATGATGCCCACCCGCTCGATCACCTGCTCCGCTTCGAGCGCGTTGTGAGTGATGAGGATGATGGTAAGGCCTCGGCGGTTCAAGTCCTTCAAGTAGGACCAGACGAAGCGCCGCAGACCCGGATCCAGCTCGTTGGTCGGCTCGTCCAGGATGAGCACCTCGGGTTCTCCCGCGATGGTGGCGGCCAACTGCAGCAAGCGGCGTTGCCCCCCCGACAGCGAGCGCGCCACGCGGTGACGTATCTCGCTCAGACCGAGGACTTCGATGAGCTCGTCGCGGTGCGTGCGCGCTCGGCGCAGCGGCAGGCCCCGCAGGTAGGACACCGCCAGCAACGCCTCGGCGACGGTGAGGTTGTTTAACGCGAAAGCGCTTTGCGGCATGTACCCGACCCGGCTCAGGTGCCCGGACCGGTCGTCGCTGATCTTGTGCCCAAGAACGTGGATCTCGCCGCGATCTGGTTGCAGCAGACCGACCATCATCTTGATCAAGGTCGACTTGCCCGCACCGTTGCGCCCGAGCAGACCGAAGAAGTCACCTCGCGCGATCTCGCAGGTGACGTCGTCCACGGCCGGTTGGCTGGAGCTGTGGTAGGTGCGGCTGACGTTGCGCAGCACGTACGCGGAAGGTGCCTCAGTCACCGGTCACACCGAACAGCTCGCGGCAGGCACGCCGAACCAGGGGTGCCAGGTCGATCAGGGAGGCCGGTGGCATGGCTCCCTGCAGGACCGGCCCGTAGGTGCGGAAGAAGCCCGACATCGACGCCCTGTCGGGGGTGAAGCCGTGAGAGGCCGACTGCGCTGCCTGTCGGGCTGGGCCGGTGGAGTAGTAGAACTCCGCGTGCTCACCGCACGTGAGGATGCGCCGGCCCGTTCGCGGTGATGGCGAGGGCAGGCCGAGGTTGCGAGCGTGTTCACCGTGCAGCCAGCCCACGTGGGGGCCCAGCGAGGCGAGTGCTTCCTCGAGGGTGCGCAGCTCGGCGGGGTGCAGCGGCTGGTCGCAGTACAGGTACGCACAGGTGCTGTCACCCTGGAACACCATGCGGTCGGCCAGAGCGAGCTCGTCCAGCACCGCGTTGGGGCGCAGGTGCGTGTCCACCCAGTCGATGCCGTGGTCGGAGAACAGCAGGACCTGGACGTGCTCACCCAGGGCTGCGCGCACCTGCTCGATCTGCTCGCTGACCAGGGCGTAGGTGGCCATCACCTGCTCGTCGGCATCTCGCATCGCCGCCTCGGAGCCGCGCAGACGGTCCCAGGTGAGGAACTCTTGGGCGTGGTCGGTCTGGTTGAACCTGAGCAGGAGCACGTCCGGGTCGTGGCGCTCGATCACCCGTAACGCTGTCTGCGTGACCCAGGCGGCGGTCGGGACCTCGAAGTACTGCTCACCTGAGGCGTCGACGTAGGACGCGCAGGTCGCCGAGGGTCCTGCCTGCGACGGCGACAGCACCGCGGGGTCCAGGCCGGTGGAGTGCAGCAGCAGCGCTGCGGTCAAGAGGGTCAAGCTGGCGCTGGCGCCTTCGCCCGCATCAGCGAGCATCCCGTGGTCCTGTGCCACCGCGGGACTTTCAAGGACCACGGGCACCGACAGCAGGCCGGCCCTGGTGGGGATCGACAGGCGCACCGCCTCACCGGGTGAGAGCTGCACCCTGGTGTCGGCGCATCGCAGCGTGGCGCCCTTGGCGTGCAGCTGCACGTGCAGCTCCAGGCGCTCACCGAAGTAGTCCACGCCCACCGGAGCGGTTTGCTGCCCATCGCGGGCAGTGGGGATGGCAACGGTGCGCCGGGGGGCGTACAAGCAGTAGTAGGCCGGGGTCGGGCCGTGCCGGTCGTGGTTCAGGGTCTGCGGGAAGTGGACCGCCGCGGTGCTCAGGCCTACCCCGGCGCACCAGTCGAGCAGTGAGGGCGCCTGCAGGCTGGAGTGCTCGTACGGGTGGAAGGAGGCCAGCGGATCCTCGGCCCTGGCGCGGATTTCGGCCACGGACTCACGGCTCCAGAACCGGTTGCCGACGATCCCGTGCTGCGCCGGCAGGAGTCCTGTGGTGAAGCTGGCGTGCGCGCTGGCCGTGGAGGAGGGGTACACAGAGCGCACCGTGTGCACCGGGCTCTCAGCGTGGCCCCGCCTCGAGCGCGGGGGTGCGAAGAAGTTGCCGCGCCGGACGGTGTCGGGCTGGCCGCCGTCCACGGAGACGATCAGGAGCTTAGGCCGCACGGGTGCTCACCACCTGGGGGCTCACGTTGTGCGAGTGCAGCAGCCAGGCACCATCGCGTGCACCTGGGCGGTACTGCCAGTGCGTCAGCGCTCCGTGCGCCATGGCCAGTTCCACCTCGCCGCGGGTGCCGGTCACCGCCTCGAAGAGCGCGTCGAGCGTGCCGCTGTGGCACACCCATAGGTGGGCACCGGCCCCCTGGTTGGCGAAGGTCAGCTCGTGCAGCAGGTCGCCGATGGCGTGCACGTACCGCGACCAGGCATCCGCCCCGTCGGCTGCGCGCAGCAGTCTGGGCGGCTGGGGCATCTGCTGCCCGTGCAGCCCGGTTCCCACCTCGTCCAGCCGGGCATCGACCTGCCAGGGCAGCCCCAACACCTGGCCGACGTGATCGGCGGTCTGCTGAGCTCGCAGCAGGCGCGAGGTGCGCAGGTGGGTGATGCTGGCACCGCGCAGCAGGTGCGCGCCGGCCTGCGCTTGCAGCGCTCCGGTGGCCGAGAGCACCCGGTCATCGTCTCTGGCGCGCTGGGCATCACGCTGGTCGTGGCCGTGGCGCATCAGGTACAGGTGCACCTCAGCCGCCCTGGGCGGCGTGGGCGGCGTGCGCGGGCAGCGGCGACTGCTGACCCAACAGGCGACGGCTGGTGGCGAAGGCCTCGGCTGCGTGCACGGCGACGTGGAGCCCGCGCACGGCAGCCAGGGCTCGGATGCCCTGGATGCTGCGGGCTTGGGGGTAGGGCTGGCACTCGTCGTCGTAGACCTGCATCGCCGCGCACTTGACATCCAGGTACGCGCCCACCTCCACGAAGGTGTCGGGCGTGAAGGGCGCACCCGAGGCCTGCTGCTCGGTGGAGGACAGCACCTCGAAGGTGAGCAGCTCTCGCACCGATGCGGTGGCCGGAGCCTTGGTGCAGTAGGTGACGCTGTGGTGCGTCAGGCGGTGGTCGGCGTGGATGTCGCCGTGGTGGTGCGTCAGCACCAGCTGCGGGCCCACCGCGTCGATCGCCTTCTGCACCGCGGCGACGACTTCCCGGCTGGGCGCATCGGCCATGAGGCCGCCGTCCACGGCGAAGCCGCCGAAGGACACCTGTGCTGCGCCCAGGATGCTGCCAGCGCGCCGGCAGCGCTCGCGAGCTTGCTGCAGATCCAGGCGTCCGTGACGCAGGCTGACCCCTTCGGCGAGGATGAGGATGTGCACCGCGTGCCCCTCAGCGGCCAGGCGCGCCAGCGTGGCGCCGGCCCCGAGGACCTCGTCGTCGGGGTGGGCGACCACCGCCAGCACGATCACCGAGGCGCACCGCTGTTCTGCTGGCCCAGGCGCAGGGGAACCAGTGCGGCCATCTGCACCAGGCGCACCAGCGTGTCGGTGCCGACCCGCGGGTCGTCCAGCGCGGCGCTGCTGCCGTGCCGCACGGCGTGCTCGATCACGAGCATCTCTTCGGCGTCGACGACGGTGATGAGGGAGTTGGCCGGGACGAACACCATTCCTCGATCACCTTCATCCTTGAGCCGGACCTCGGCCCAGTTCAGCTCGCTCAGCGCTTCAGCGCGCACGCCGGTGCTCAGGTGCAGGGCCAACAGCTGGGTCTCGAAGTGGTCCAGACGGGGAGCGAGCATGTGCTTGTGCAGGACGTCGTTGCGCGCCCGGATGCCCATGCTGCCGGCCAGGGCCTCATCGCGCACCATCCGCTCCATGGCAGCAACCAGTTCCTCGGTGCTGTCCACCAGGAAGCCGTGCTCCTCGTGCTTGACGAACTCGGGGATGCCGCCCAGGCGGCTGGCGATGACGGGCAGCCCGGCCGCCATCGCCTCCTTCAACGCCAGCGGCCCGGTCTCGGGCACCGTGCTGGCCAGCACGACCACGTCCGCCGCGGTGTACAGCGGCGCCATGTCCTCCTGGTGGCCGGCGAAGATCACCTGCTGCTCCAGACCGGCAGCTGCGCACTGCGCCCGCAGTGCCTGCTCGTCAGGTCCTTCCCCCGCCACGATCAGCACGGCGAGCTCGCGCACCCCCTCGGGTAGGGCCGCGAAGGCGCTCAGCGCACGATCGATGCCCTTCTCCCACGAGAGCCGAGCCGGCACCAGGAAGACGAACGCCTCCGGGTCGACCTGCAGGGCTTCGCGCGCGGCCTCACGGTCCACTTCGGACAGGCGCTGCTCCAGCGCGGGGGGGACGCTGCTGAGCATGACGTGCACCTGCCGCGGGCGCAGGGTGCCGGCTTCGACGTGGTGCTCGAACTGACGCTCGGCCTGCTCGCGCGAGGTCGCCACGATCAGGTCGGTGCTGCGCAGCAGCTCCTCGGTGCGCGTGCCCTCGGACAGCGGGAAGGCGGAGTGGCGGAACAGGCACACTGCCGGGCGCGCCTGGCACTGCGTCGAGAGCTTCCGATCCGGAAGGCGCTGCTCCAAGAGCCGGTGAGCCACCTCGGCGTCGTGACGGCCGGAGACGATGAGGACGTCGGGCGCACCCTCCTGATCGATCAAGGCACCCAGGTCAGCCAGGGCGGTCTGCGGGGCCGCGGCGAAGGCGGCCACCGCGTGGTGAGGGCGCTGCGTCGTCCGGTGGTGCTCGTGCATCCGACTACCGCGCTCGCACACGACGCTGACGTGGTGACCGCGCTCGCGGAGCCCCTCGGCGAGGTCGTCCATGTACTGGTGCTTGCCGCCCCAGGCTTGGTCGGAGACGGTCATGACGAGCTTCATAGCGCGTTGATTCCTCTTCCGAAGACGCTGGGGTGCGAGCCGGGGACCGTCCAGGATCCCGGGCAGATGCGCAGCGCGGCCACCCGACGGCTGACGCCACCGAGGAGCGCGAAGCTCAAACCGCTCATCCGGGCCTCGTGCAAGCACTGGGTCAGCAGTGCTGCTCCGATCCTCGAGACGACTCCCTGGAGGTCGTCACGCACGGCGATCGAGGAGAGCATCCCGCGGCGGGTGGTGTTGTAGGAGATGAAGCCGACCGGCCGGCGTGTCTGCGCGGTGGCGTCGTCGGACTGCACGGCGATGACCGAGGAGATGGGAGTGTTGGCGAAGGAGCGCTGCACCTCGCTGGCCCACCCGGCACCGAAGGTTTCCTCGATCCACCCGGTCAGCGCACGCTGCTCGGAGGCTTCGGGCCGGCGGATGGTGTACGTCGCGCCCTCCTGCGAGAAGGAGGTCGGGAAGTCGGGCAGATGGGTGCTGGTGAGATCGACGAAGATGTCACCGTAGGCGAGGGAGGGGTCATCAGCGCTGCTCGCCAGCAGGTTCGCGGTGCCCGAGCCCTCGGGCACGGCGACGCTGGCAGCGCGGATGAGCGGGTCATCGGGCACCTCGTCCAGGAGGCAGTACGCGAATCCCGACCAGTGCAGGTAGTGCAGAGCGCGCCTGAGCACTGCGGCGCTCCTCGCCCGATCGGTGTGCCCCTCGTGAAGAGTCACCCGCCCCAGGGAACAGACTCCGTACGGGTGCAGCTCGATGCTGCCGACGGGCTTGCCGTCCTGGGTGAACGTCAGGTACGAGCCGACCCCTACGCCCGCGACTGACGCACCGTCGCCGTCGCGGACACCAAGGACCGATGACGTCAGGTGCGCGGACAGCCCGTCGCGGGCCGGCTCACCGAGGTCGTACAGGCGGACCAGGTGGGTACCGCTCACTCAACGCACCTCATAACCTTCGAAGATCTGCCGGTCCAGCAGGGAGGTGAAGACCGGCTGAGCCGCTTCGCTCTCGCCCTCGGCGAAGTTCCAGAAGATGTGTCGCAGCTCCTCCTCGGAGAAGGCGGCCTGCTCCTCCTGCAACTGCTGCTGCCCACTGGACCAGATGTGCGCCACGGAGGCGTCCTTGACGTTGCCCAATGGGTGAGGACTGTACAGCCGACTCATCGTGACATCGCCCGTGGCTGAGACCGCGATGCTGCTGTCACGCACCAGGTAGGGGAACATGACGATGTCCTGCACCGGCTCGTACGCCTCTCCGGGCACCAGGTACGGCGCGTTGAGGTTCAGGTCGAACTCGGTGGGTGCGACCGACTTCTTGAACTCCTGCACCTTGCGGTGCATGTCCAGCGTCTCCTGCTCGGTGAGCAGCAGCCGGTTGCGTCCACCGCGGCCGTGTGCACGCACGACGATGAGGTCCTGACGCCGGAACCCGTCGGACCTGAGGTACTCCACGAGCTCGAAGACGTTGTCCTGATTTGTTTTCATAACCGTCGTCAACACCTTCAGGCTGTCCACCCGATCGCGCAGGTAGCGGGCATTGTCCACCACGGCATCGAAGGAGTCGACAAGGCGAACGGCCTTGAACGTCTCGCGAGTCCCGTCCATGCTCACGCGGATCGATGTGATGCCGCTGTCGACGATCCGGTCCAGCTGGCGCCGGTCCAGGTTGGCGGCATTGGTGATCAGCGTGACGGTGGAGTGGCGCAGATCCTTCACCACATCGATGAGCTGCCAGAAGCCCTTGCGCATCGTGGGCTCGCCACCAGTCAGCGTGATCTCGAACGCACCCATCCGGTCCAGGTCGATCATGACCTGCTTGAGCTGCTCGATGCTGAGCATGGCGCGACGGATGTGCAGCGGAATCTCACCGGTGTTCGTCCTGCAGTGGATGCAGCGGAGGTCGCAGGCGTACGTCACATCGACGCTGGCGCGTACAGGGGCGGAGAATCCGCTCACGAGGCAACCCCTTCAAAAGATCGATGAGAAGTGCTTGTGCCGGTCGTGCGCTGAGACCACCAGTCGAAGGTGCGTGCGATGCCGATCGGCACCGGCGTCGCAGCTCTCGCTCGCGGATGCAGGGAATCCATCACCGAGGTGTCCGCGCAGAACTCCGCTATCTCGTTGCGCCGCCCGGGCAGGTCGACGAACGTGGCGTCCGCGGCCAACTGCTGGATCTGCAGCGCCACATCGCGCACCGACCAGGAACGGCCGGATCCGACGTTGACCACAGGAACGTACGGCCCCCGGGCGAGCGCGACCAGCTTGTCGACCGTGTCATCGACGTAGGACAGGTCGCGGCGCTGAAGTCCCGAACCTTCGATCGGCAGCTCAGCACGCACCAGTGCGCTGTGGCACAGGCGGGGAACGAGGGCGTCGGTCCTCTCGCCGGGACCGAAGACGTTGAACAGGCGCGCGATGGTGACCTCCACCTGACCTCGCGACTGCTGGTGGGCACGAGCCAGCATCTCCAAAGCGACCTTGGAAGCGGCGTACGGCGACATCGGCGACATCGGCGAGTGTTCTGCGCTGGGCAGCATCGAGGCGTTTCCGTACACCTCGCACGTGCTGCCGATGATGACTCGCGACACGGAGCTGGCGGCGCACAGGCGAAGCAGGTGGCGCCCGGAGTCGATGTTGTCCAGGTACTCCAGGGGTCTGTCGAAGGACTCCGGCACGCTCTTGTGGGACGCGAGGTGGTAGACGACCTCGACGCCGTCGAGGTCGGACTCGTCCATGTCCAGGACCGACTTGACCATCAAGTTGCCCAGCGGCTGCTGCAGCGGCGCCACGCGCAGGTCGTCGACGACGTCCACCGCGACGGATCGCGCCAGGAACGCCGAGCTGACAGCTCTGCCGATGAAGCCCGCACCGCCTGTGACCAGTACCCGTTGCATAGGTCTCCCCGCATCGTCATCACTGTGCGCCGAAGCGCTCGGTCCGCGCGCAGCGTCAGAAGGTCTTCACAGCGCAGGTGCAGCGCTGCGGCACGCCCATTCACTGCCGATCATCTCTTTCAAGCCCAGCGACGCTTCCCAACCGAGTTGCTCGTGCGCCTTGTCCACGGCTGCGACGACCTCGGCCACGTCACCGGGCCGGCGTGGGCAGATCAATGGATCGATCCCAACGCCGGTGACCTCGCGAGCCTCATCGACGAGTTCACGCACCGAAATGCCCACCCCGCGCCCGATGTTGAACACCTCAGCGGCCGGGCCACGCACGAGTCGTTGAGCGGACACGACGTGCGCACGAGCGAGATCGAGCACGTGCACGTAGTCGCGGATGCAGGTGCCATCGGCCGTGGAGTAGTCCGCGCCGTGTATGCGCGGCGCCCGCCCGGCCTTGAGCTCCTCGAGCACCAGGGGGACGACGCTGCTGGAGGCCTCGTTCGCCAGCACTCCACCGGCGGCACCAGCCACGTTGAAGTAGCGCAACGCGATCCACCTCAGACCCAAAGGCTCCGCGGCAGCCTTCAGCATCTGCTCACACGCCAGCTTGGTGTGTCCGTAAGGGTTCGCTGGAAGCGTGGGGGCTTCCTCGCTGACCATCCCACCGGAGGGCTGGCCGTAGACCGAGGCACTAGAGGACAGCACGATCCGATGCACCCCCGATGCAGACATGGCCGTCAAGACACTGTGGAACGCCTGCACATTCTGTTGCCAATACAACAACGGGTCGCGCACCGACTCCTCCACCGACTTCTTCGCCGCGAGGTGGATGACCCCGTTGACCTTGGCGTCGACCATCAGTTGCGACAGTGCCGCGGTGTCCGCGATGTCGAAGCGGTGAAGGGGGACGGTGGCGGGCAGTCGTCCAGCGCGACCGGTTGACAAGTCGTCGACCACCACCACGTCCTCGCCGGCGTCGTGCATGACCTGCGCCACGTGTGCACCGATGTACCCGGCGCCGCCCGTGAGGAGCCACGTCATGCGGGGACCTTAAGGCGCGGTCTTTCAAGGTGTCGAGCAAATCCAGAAGAACACCCAAAGGACACCTTGCGTTCAGGTGAGCAGGTTCCCCCACCTTCGGCCCACCAGGCGCGAACGGAAACGCCCGCCGATCCACCGGAACCTCGAACGCCGTGACCGGCCGGCTGCACCCCGCCACGCCCAGCACAGCGCAACGGGTCCACCAGCCAGGCGGCAGATCCGGCGATCACCACGTTCCGCGTCGCATCCAGCGATCTGTACGACCGCAAGGACGCCCTGCCCAGCACGTCGAGCCAGCCCACTAGCGGATCCTCCTCCAACCACCGTTCGGCGGCCCTCGAAGTGCACACGCATCCTGACGCGTCCTGGTTCACGCAGCGTCGAAGGCTAACGCCTCAGCGTGCGCGCGGAAAGAGGTGGTTCCATCGAGTTTCGTAACTTCCGATGAACGCAGGTTCGTCCGCCGCTGGAGCTGCCACCGCCGCCATCGCTGGGGTCGCTGACGTGGTGACAGTGGCGGGCGCGCCATCGACAAAGTGTTCAGCAGCACCTGTTGCAGCTTCTCGTACTCAGCGTCGGTCTTGGGTCGGCGTGCGGGTGCACACGTGCGGTGGCGCTGGCGGCTGCTGTCAAGCACCCCTTCAGGGGGCCAATGACGCTGGTGGCCTCGGGCGCCGAGCGTGCTCGAGCCCGACGGCTCGCGGGTGGGACGGAATCGAGAGGGTGGTGCCGACGTCGCGGCATGTGCTGCGGTGATCAGCAGTCTGACCAGCAGCTTGAGCAGCGCAAGAGCGCAGGACCGGCTCTGCCGCGCCGGCTCTGCAGCACAGCCTCTGCGGCTGCGCACCATGCTGCGCGTACCCGTGAGAGGCTCGGCGTGCCGATGAGGCAGCGCCGGGCTCGCCGGCAGTCAGGCGCAGGCGTGCGCAATCCTGGGCGCGCCAGCTCGGCTCTCGCAGCGCTGATGGTTGACTCGGCGTGCTGCGGTGGCCAAGGTGGTGCCAAGGGCTTTGCCTTCGAGAGGATCGAGGCAGTCGATGCAGCCCTGTGCTCGATGAAGGCGCCGAACGCTGCGCTCCGCCGCTGCAGCGGGGCTGCGCGCACCGACATGCGTATCGAGCGCACCGGAGGGCGGCGCGTGAGCCCGCGTGTTGCATCCATGACGGAGACGCATCCATGACGCAGGCGTCGGTGTCCGCGGTGTACCAGCGCCAGCTCAGGCTGTGCGCACCCCTGTCCTCCCAACGCGCCACCCTCACGGCAGTTGGTCACCGCGATCACCGCGATCACCGCATCGCTGCGGGGCGCCGAGCGTGAAGGGTGTCGACCGCAGGCTTGTGGTGAGCCTTGACGCACGACTGCGTTCACTGGTGCGCTGGCTGTTGTGGACCGGGGGCATCGCCGCACTCTTGGCCGGTGCGTTGCTGAGCCTGCGGCTCGACCACCACTTCAGCGGCGTGCTGTTCACTGCCGCAGTCCACCTGCCCGTACTGGGCTGGTGCGCCGAGCAGCTGAGCGCGATCGGCAACCCGCTGCCGGGAACGGCGCTGACCGGCGCGCTGGTCCTGGCTGCGGCGTGTGGTCGCAGACTCGTAAGCGCGGTGGCGCTGGCGAGCATCCCGCTCGCGGCTTCATGGTCGTGCTCGGTCCTGAAGGTCCTCATCGAACGTTCGAGACCGGACTACTCCTGCGAGAGGTCGGTTCCCTGCCTCGTGGCTGGGTACTCCATGCCCAGCGGCCACGCGGTGGGCGCGACGGTGCTGTACGGACTCATCGCGACACTGGCACTGCTTTACCTGCGAAGACCAGCATGGTGGTGCGCGGGCATCACCCTCGCGGTGGGCATTGGGATCTCCTGGTCCCGCGTCGTAGTGGGCGCGCACTACGCCGCCGACGTACTCGCCGGCCAGGTCTTGGGTACGGCGTGGGTACTGCTCGGAGTGCTTGTACTGAGCTGCGATGCGCATCGGGTACCACGTCGCTCCCCCACGACCCGGGAGGAGTCTGCCAGCACGACGAAGCAGCGCTCGCAGGAACGGTGAGCTGCTCAGAGTCGGATCTGCTGCACGATCTCGTGAGACCGCCCTGTCAACGGATTGCGCGACAGACGCCAGCGGCCTTCGCCGCCTCGTCAATCTTGTCCGTGGGCGCCCGCGGCTGCTTGGATGCTGAAGGACGCGACGTGGCAGCGACGTGGCAGCGACGTGGCAGCGCAGGTGCAGCGGAGGTGCGACACGGTGGTGGCAGCACGGTGATGGCAAGCCTCGGTCAGCGCGCACTCACCTGGTGCGATCAGTGGAACCAGGCACACCCCTGGGACCACAACGCCCACCACCACCGCTGGATCGAGCGGCAGCTGCCCGCGCGCATCGGCACCGCCCTGGACGTCGGCTGCGGCACCGGGGAGCTGGCCCGCCGCCTCTCAGCGCGCGCCGGGCACGTCACCGGCCTGGACGTCGACCCCGCCAGCATCGAGACCGCACGGCGCCTGACGCGCGGGCAGGACAACGGGCAGGACCGCGGGCGGGGCGAGGTGGACTTCTACTGCGAGGACCTGCTGAGCGCGGACCTGCCCGGCGGCTACGACGTCATCACCGCCCTGGCGGTGCTGCACCACCTGCCCCTGGAGCCGGCGCTGAGCCGGCTGCGCGACCTGCTCGCCCCCGGCGGCACGCTGGTGGTCCTGGGCCTGTACCGCGAGCAGACGCCCTCGGACCACCTGCTCAGCACCGCCGCGATCCCCGCCAACCTGCTCGTGGGCACGGTGAAGACCCTGCAGCGGGGATCCAGCCGGCCACCGATCGCCATGAGCGCACCGACCGCGCCGGCCAGCACGAGCCTGCGCGAGATCCGCGAGGTCGCGCGCCGGCAGGTACCGGGAGCCGTGCTGCGCCGACACCTGTTCTGGCGCTACTCGCTGCGCTACACCGCCGCGCTGCAGGGGGACAGGTGAGCACAGCGCGCGCTGGCGTGGTGCTCTCTCACGGCGCAGGCCGTGACCTCGTCGACGTCAGCTCGCGACGACCTGCTCACCAGCGCGCGGCGCACGACCGATCGAGACCTCCCCGGAACCGCTGAAGCCGGCCGAGACCTGCACCGCCGTCGCGCACGGCGCCCCACCCGCCGTGAGGCAACCAGCGCGCGGCGCCACCGCCTCGATGCTGCCCAACGCCGGGTCGGAGGCGGTCATCACCACCGCCCCCACCAGCTGCGGTGCCGCCGGGACCAGGCTCACCCGGATGTCCAGGCCCCGCTGGGCGAAGGCCGCGCTCATCGCCGCCGCGGAGGCTTCCGGATCGGTGATCTCGGCCAGCAACGCGCCGCCGGCGTCGGCGCTGAACGTCACCCCGGCCGCGGCCACCGCGGGACCGGCCGGGGCTCCGGGCTCGCCCGGGGCCAGGACAACCACCCCGGCGACCGCCCCCGCCACGGCGACACCCAGCCCAAGACGCCACGCAAGCGGCCGGGTCGACCTGCGGATGGAGGAAGAAGGCCGTGCCGAGCGGCGGTGGAGAGCCGCGGCGGCCTCGCTCTGGAGCCACTGGCGGGTCAGGGCCTCACGCTCAGCGCTCATCGTCGGGGTGTGCAAGGGCAGCTGGGTGCTCACGGGGCCTCCTGCGTGGTGCGCTGGTCAGCAGCGGTCGGGGTGGCAGCAACAACGATCGGCACCACTTCGGGCGGCGCCCTGAAGACAGCCGGTGCGGGCGCGGCCTGGTCAGGTGCCTGGCTCTGGGAGAGGTTCCGCAGCCGGGCGCGGGCCCGCGACAGCCGCGAGCGCACGGTGCCGACCGGCACCCCCAGGGCGATCGAGGCGGCGGCGTAGTCCAGCCCCTGCCCCACGCACACCGCCAGCACGTCCTGGTCGTTGGCCGACAGGCGGGCGAAGGCGCGCCGGGCCGCAGCCAGGTCGCCCTGCAGGTCCAGGCGCTCGGCCACGTGCTCGGCGTGATCGGGACTGGTCAGCTCACCCGGCATGCGGGCCAGGGCCGCGCGGTGCCGGCGCGCGGTGCGCCAGCGCTGGCGGATCGTCCTGCCGGCCACGGCCAGGAACCACGGCAGCAGGCTGACCCCGTGCAGCTGGACCTGCTCGCGGCGGCGCCAGGCCTCCAGGAAGACGATGGAGGTCAAGTCCTCGGCATCGACCAGGGAGCCGGTGCGCTGGTGGCAGTAGGAGCGCACCGCGTAGTGGTGGCGGCTGAACAGCTCACCGAAGCAGTCGACCTCACCGGCCGCGGCACGCCGCCACAGCTGCTCGTCGGCCACCCCGCCGTGCCGGCCGAGGCCCTCTGCTGCGGCGGTGTCGTCCACGGGGGTCACACCCTCCTATGGCCGCAGCGACGAGCTGGTTCCACCCCATCTTGGCGCCCGCAAGACCTACCGCTCATGACGCCGTCCAGGTGCGGTCGCCGTCGCACAAACGGTGGCGTTCTCAGGTGAGCGCCGGACTACCTGCCTTCACCGGGCTTGGAGATCCTGGCATGTCAGGCGGCTGCGTCGCACTGCCCCTCACCCTTCCTCAGCGCCGCCCGACGGCTCCTGTCCCTACCCCTGCCGACGACGGTGGCGACCTGGGCGGGTACTGCGACGGCCAGCACGATCACCGCCACCCGAGCCCACCAAGGCAGCGACGAGCCCGCGGAGTCCATGCCCGCCACCACCTTGCAGAACAAGGCAGCGACCTCGAAGAGCCTGACCCAGCCGCTCTTGGCCGAGCTCTTCGCACCGGAGACCCACCACCGCCGCGGGCGAGCTTTCCCACAGGCTGAGACGGTTGAGGAGGCGGCCACCAGCATCAGCCAGAACGTCTAGAGCACGCCAGCATGCTGGTCCATGCCCACTGCCGCGTCGGGGTCATCTGCTGCAGCTGGGCCGATCGAGGACTCCCGCGGGTCGCCGCTGCCGGTACTCGGCGCCCTCGGCTTGGTCGGTGCTCTCGGCTCTCTCGGCTCTCTCGGCGCCCTCGGCTCTCTCGGCGCCCTCGGCTTGGTCGGTGCGCTCGTGGACGACGTGCACCGAGCCGCGCGATGATCCCGGTGGAACGGATGCTGCGCCTTCGACGTCCACTCCCAGTCACCCGGCACGCCGCGAGCACGGAGGAAGCATGCAGACCCCGCCCGTCCTCTCG
This sequence comes from Kineococcus gurbantunggutensis, assembly GCF_050871925.1. NCBI lineage: Bacteria > Bacillati > Actinomycetota > Actinomycetes > Kineosporiales > Kineosporiaceae > Kineococcus > Kineococcus gurbantunggutensis. Next base: position 39,732 of record NZ_JBJLSG010000002.1, on the reverse strand, counting down.
TCCCTGGCCGCCTGCGCGATCGTGGTCGTCCTGTCCAGTTGCGGCACCCAGCCCGGCGCGCCGGAGCGTTCCGCGCCCCAGGACCGCGCGCTCGAGCACCGCAGCGCCTTCGACGACTCCGCCGCCGTGGCCGAAGCGCGCGCCCAGCTGCTGCAGGCCTGCCCCGCGCAGACCGACGTGGCCCGGCCGGTGATCCAGGACCCGAACGAGGGGTGGGTGACCGAGCTCGGCACGCTCGAGCAGGCCGTGGCGTTCCTGTGGGCCCAGGAGCAGGCCGTGGCCCTCGGCGCCTGGGCGCAGTGCACCTTCCCGGACTCCTACGCCGCCTTCCGCGTCGAGGAGGGCCGCGAGAGCGGGCAGCCCTACAGCGCCGTCCTCTCGGTCACCGACGCCGCCGGAGCCGATCCGCTGCGAAACGCGCCCTTGGGGGTGCTGGCCGGCCACGTCAGAGTCGAACGCGAGCCGTACTCGTTCCTGCAGATGTCGGGGCTGGCCAGCCGCGTCGACCAGGCGCTGCAGGCGTGCGACGCGCCGGCGGCAGCGCTGACCTCCTCCTCCATCGGGGTGGACACCTACACGCTCTACACCTCCTCCGGGGACAGCGTGCAGGCCTGCATCGACGACGCGCACGCGCGCGGTGACCTCGGCCACGAGCCCGGGGCTGCGCAGGTGGTGGTCCAGGACAGCGGATCGGAGGAGTCCCTCCTCGACGGCCCTGTGATCATCAAGACCGGGTCCCTGGGCGCCTACAACGCCTCCGGGACCGGCGGCCGGGTCGAGCTCGTCGACGGCTGCCTGCTGCTGGTCAACGACTCCCCCGACTCCCCCGACTCCCCCGACTCCCCTGAGTCGCCTGAGCAGCCCGAGTCGCCGGAGTCTTCCGGCTCCCCCGAGGCGTCGCTGCTGGTCTGGGAGCGGGGAACGGTCTGGGACCCGGTGACGCAGGAGGTGGTCCTGGACGGCGGGGTGCGCCTAGCCATGGGCGCCGAGGTCACCGCCGCCGGAGCCACCGAGGACGACCTGCCCCACGTCCTGGGCGTGGAGGGTGAGCGGGCCGCCCGCGCGTGCGGCGGGGTCGGGACGAGCGAGCTCAGCAGCGGCGGCCGCGCGATCCGTTCCGGTGCGTGGCCGGTCGACGTCGCACGCACCTTCGAGTGACCTCACCCCTCCACGACGGAACATCGGCGCCAGCACCACCACACCCGTGCAAGGCGAGGCGAGGCGGCCGATCACGTGACGCAAAGGGTTCGATTGGACGTCTCAAAAACGGTGGCAGGCTCAGCTGGTCAATGCAACACCGACGCGGCAGCACCTAGGAGCACCAGCCCCGCTCGCGCCGACGAACGGACCGGACCCCGCGCCGCCCTCCCACACCGGCGAGTACCGACGAGCCCCCAGGAGCCCCGACGAGCCCCGACGAGTCCCGACGAGTCCCGACGAGTCCGACAGCCTTGCGATCATGCCGCCGTGAGCGCACGCCTGAAAGGCCGCCGACGCCAGGTGGACCACCTCCTACACGACCTGACCGCCTGGGCCCAGCACCAGCCCCGCATCCAAGGCTTGGCCCTGGTCGGCTCCTACGCGCGCGGGCACGAACGCACGGCCAGCGACGTCGACATCATGATCCTCACCGAGGACCTCGACTCCTGCTCCCTGGCCAGTGGGTGGTTCCAGCGGCTGCGGCCCGGCAGCAGGCTCGTCAGGGCCGCTGCCTTCGGGCCCGTGCGCGAGCAGCGCTACCGCCTGCGCTGCGGCCTGCTGGCCGAGATCGACCTGGCCCCCACCTCCTGGGCGCAGGTCCCCCTGGACGCGGGCACGCACCGCGTCCTGGCCGACGGGCACCGCACCCTGCACGACCCGCACGCCCTGCTGGCGCGCGCCGCCGCAGCGCTGAAGACCCCCGTGCGCTGAGCGCCGGCGTGCCCACACCTGCCGCTGTCGTGCACGCCCGGCCACGTCGAACCGTCCGGCCATATCGAGCTACCACCGCCACTGAGCTGCCGAGCCGTCGAGTTGCCGAGCTGCGCGGAGCCCGGCAGCGCTGCTGCAAAGCGCTGGACCACCCCCGCAGCAACCCAGCACGATGATCGCCATGACGGGCATCCACCTGGGCGGCGGCGGCAGCGAGCACGACGAGGCAGCCCTGTGGGAGGAGGCGTTCACCCCTGGGCAGCGGGTGAGCATCTGGCCCTTCGCCATGCCACCCGGCCCAGCCAGGACAAGCAGCGTGCAGTGGTTCGCCGGCGCGCTGCGCACTCGCGGGGAGTTCACCATCGACGCCTGGGGACTGCAGGTCGATGACGACCACGCCGGTGACGAGTACGCCGGTGACCACCACAGCGCTGAGCGCCTGCACCGCAGCGACGTCGTGGCCATCCCCGGCGGCAACACCTTCGCCCTGCTGCACCACCTGCAGCGCCACGACCTGCTTCGCGCCCTGGGCGCCTTCCTCGACGGCGGTGGACGGGTCTACGGCGGCAGCGCCGGCGCGATCGTGCTGGGTGCGGACACCGCCATCGCCAGGGCCGAGGACCGCAACGACGCCGGTGTGATCGACACCCGCGGCCTGGACCGCCTGGCCGGCGCAGTCGTCCGGCCCCACTACCGGCCCGGTCAGCAGGCCGAGCTGCGGCAGTGGGCCAAGGAGCGCCAGCAGGTGGTCCTGGCCCTGCCCGAACGCAGCGGCCTTGTCGTGAGCGGCACCACCGAACACGTCACCGCGCGCAACGTCGGACCCGCGTCGGTTCAGGTCTTCACCCCCACCGGCCAGCAGGACCGCGCGGCAGGTGCGAGCTGGAACCTTCGCGAGTCTTGATGCTCATGGCGATGACCGACTGCGGTGTGACCTGACGCCGGACCACGCCAGCCTCACCCCAGGAGCGGTCCACCACGCACCGCGTCCAGGCACGGCAGACAACGCGCAGCGCACACCGTGGCGGCCGGATCCTCACCGATGACCCGGCGCGCGACCTCCAACACCGCCTCCGCCGGGTAGACGCGCCACACGCTCTGACCGACAGCCCGGCGCGCCTGCAGGTGCGCCAGGTGCGGGCCCAGCTGCTCGAAGCCTTCCGAGCAACCGCCCACGACGACCATCTCCACCTGCTCCTCCACCGCGGCCCAACGCCGCAGCGGCACCCGCCCGGCCAGGACCTCGGCGTGGTGCAGCAGCGTCATCCGCGTCAGGCCCACCCCGGCCAGCACCACCAGACCCTCATGCTCGGCCAGCGCGGCCAGCGGTGCGAAGACGTCCACCGGCGTCTGCTGCGCCACCAGCTCCTGCGCGCCAGCGCCCAGGGCCGTGAAGGAGCACAGCGGGTGGTTCCCGCGCCGGCGCCCGGGGCGGGTGAGCACCTCCGCCGGCACCGCACCGGTGTCGGTCTCGTTGGAGGAAGGCGTGAAGCAGGGTGTCTGGCCACCGTCGCGCGCATCGGGGTCCAGGGGGCGACCGCCCTGCTCGTCCCAGCCGGTGTAGTCCACGCCGTTGCGCGCAGGGCGCAGGTCCCCCGGAGCGCTGAGCGCGTAGCGCCGGTAGCTGAAGGTGGGCACCAGCAAGGTGGCGCCTGCGTCGGTGAAGGCGTCCACCAGCGCACCGGCGCCACCAAGGACGGGGCCGTGCGAGCGCAGCGAGGAGTGCAGGCACACCGGCCGGCCCGCCAGGTCGAGGTCGGCGTCGAGACCGGCGACAGCAGCCTTCAGCTACTGGGCGGAGAGGACCACCGCACCACCGTGCGGTAGGACGGGCGCGCCCGCAATCGACTCACCTCTCACGCCGCTGCGCAGGTGTTCACCGTGGGCAGCGAGCGGTCGGGTACAGCTGAGGGATGCCGGCCCGCGGGTGCGCCTGCGCACCGCGGTGCCGCGTCAGCGAGCGGCAAGCTCGGGGCGCGTGGCGAGGATGGCCTCGATCTCGGCGCGCAGCTTCTGGTGGTCGAAGGGCTCAAAGCCCAGCCGCGCCTGCACGCGCACGGCCAGCCGGGCGAACAGCTCCACGCTGGCGCGCAGCGCGGCGGCGGTGTCCACCGCGTCGAGGTGCCCCCAGCACTCCTGCAGCGCCTGGCGCACCTCGAGGTCCATCCACTGCCCCATCCGGGTGCCCAGGTAGCGGGTGTCGAAGCCGGGCCCGTAGCGGGCGCGGTGGTCCCACTCGATGAACAGCAGCAGCTGCTCCTTCAAGCCCTGGTCGCGCACCTTGGCCATCCACAGCTCCTCGCGCACCGCGGCCTTGGCGCACATCAACGCCTGCGAGTAGCCCCAGTGCAGCGCCTGCTCGAGGTCGGCGGCCGTGGGCAGCGGCGCCGCGGGCCGGGCCAGCGTCAACTGCGCCGCCCGGGCGTCCTTGTCCACCAGCACCCGGAAGGGCCGTTCCCGGCAGAGCCCACCGATCAGCTGCGCGTCGATGACGGTGAGGTCCAGCTTGCCGCCGGCGTAGTACACGATCCGGGAGGGGTACCAGTCCGCAGCGTGCAGGCGCTCGACCACCAGCACCTCACCGAGGCGGTTCCACCAGGAGTCCTCGGCCAGCAGCGGGGCCGGGTCCAGGGCGTAGACCTCGATGTCGCGGTCCGAGAGCGGGTGCACCTGACCGGCCGCCGCGGACCCGGTCAGCAGCAGCGCACGCACGTTCTCCTCCGCCTGCGCCCACCGGGTCAGAGCACCGATCACCTCGTCGTAGTCCACGTCACCACGCTGCCAGGTCCTGCTGGCCCAGCACCAGATCATCACCGGTGGCAACCGCTCCCCAGCTACCCGGCGAGGCGTAGAGCGCTGCTCCACCAGCACACGCACCTGCCGTACTACTGGCACGGCCGTCGCCTCAAGAACGGTGGTGAGACGCCAAGCTCGCACCACGCAGCGTCACGGTGAGCTTAATGATCTTCCGCTCACGTCGAGGTGCGAGTGATGTCGCCCCCACGGCAGTGAGGTCTAGCGTGAGGGTCCGTGGACGATGCGAACCTCGACGCGCCCGACGCCGCGGCTTCGCTGTACGCATCCCGCCAGGTGCTGGACCACCTCATCGAACAGGCTGACGAGATCCTCGGAGAGGACCTCGTGGGCGCCTATCAAGTGGGCTCCTTCGCCCTCGGTGGCGGTGATGCCGCCAGCGACGTCGACTTCCTCATCGTCCTCGAACACGACGCCGACCACGAGCAGGAAGCAGCCCTGCGCGAGCTGCACGCCCGACTGCCCGACCTACCGGGCCCCTGGGCCCAGCACCTGGAAGGTAGCTACGCCCCTCGCGAGCAACTGCGCCGCCCGGCGCACCCGCCACGGGCCTGGCTGTACGTGGACAACGGCGACCGCCATCTGCAGCGCTCCACCCACGATGATTCCCTGGCCACCCGCTGGGTCGCCCGCGAACACGGCATCATCCTGGCCGGCCCCGCCCCCAGCTCGCTCATCGACCCCATCAACGCCGAGCAGCTGCGCCTCGATGCGCTGCAGGTGCTCGCGGTCTGGGACCACGACCTGCACGCCCGCCCCGACCAGTTCCAGGACACCTGGTCCCAGCAGCAGCACGTCCTGGGGCTGTGCCGGCTGCTGCACCGCAGCCTGCTCGGCGTGGTCACCACCAAGGTGAGGGCGGGACGCTGGGCCCTGTCCGCTCTCCAGGACAGGTGGCACCCCCTCATCGAAGCAGCGATCGGAGGGCGCCGCGACGGGTGGGCCCGTCTGCACCAGCCGGTCCGGGCTGAAGGTGTCCAGGCCACCCACGGCTTCCACCAGCACGTGATGGCCCGCGCCGGCCTGCACCAGACGCCCACCCGCCCGTGAGCTGGTGGCTCGCTCATGTCGCCTTCAACGCGCTGATCATGGATGACCGAGCGGGGCCGGCACATGACCGGGCCGCGCATGACGATGGACAGAGGAGCCGGGTGAGGCCGAAACGGCGTTCCACATCGCATACCCAGGTGACCCACCGGCCACGACAGCGACAGGATCCTCCCTGTGAGGACGCTGCCCTGGCCCGCTGAGCAACCGACCCTGCAGGCCGCCGGCGTGCGGCTGCGGCCCTGGCGGGTCGAGGACGCCCCCGCGGTCCACGCCGCCTGCCAGGACCCCGACATCCAGCGCTGGACCACCGTGCCGGTGCCCTACGGCCCTGACGCCGCGGGGGCGCTGGTGCGCGAGGTGGCTCCGCGGCAGTGGCGGGCGCGCACCGGCGCACTGTTCGCCGTCACCTCCGCCGAGGACGGCGACGAGGCAGGTGGCGGTAGCGCAGGTGGCGGTAGCGCAGGTGGCGGTAGCGCAGGTGGCGGTAGCGCAGGTGATGGCGGCCACGACGTGCTCGCCTCGTGCGGTCTGGTCTTCGTCGATGCGGAGGAGCGGGTCGCTGAGGTCGGCTACTGGGCAGCGCCTTGGGCCAGGGGACGCGGGGTGGTGCGCCGCGCGGTGCAGCTGCTCGCGGCGTGGGCGACCACTGAGGGCGGACTGGATCGGCTGGAGCTCTACGTCGACGTCGACAACCTCCCCTCGCGCGCCCTGGCCCGAGCCGTGGGCGCTGAGGAGGAGGGCGTGCTGCGCAGGAAGGTCCTGCACCGTGGGCAACGGCGAGACGTGGTGCTGTACGCGCTGCTGGCCTGAGCAGCCGCGCAGGCCAACACGTCCTGCGGTCGTTCCACCGCGCCCGGCGTTCCTGGTGCGAGCACGGCAGGTAGCCGGACCTCACAGTCATCCCGCGGTGTGCGCGCTATCGCCGGCGGCAGGCGACTTCACTCACCTGCCGATGTCCGCCAGATCATCGCAAGCCCCCTCGAGAGCAGCAGGGCCTACTCCGACGACTCCCCGGACCGCAGGTGACGCTCCAGCGCGGCGACCTCTTCAGGGCTCACCACCGGCTCGAAGTCCAGGTGCTCGCTGGGGCGCATGCCCGCCCCCGAGCCGGGCAGCACCACCAGCCACGCAGCCTCCGGTCCGAACCAGTACGCCTGCCCGGCCGCCCTCACATCCAGCCAGTCCTGCGGGTCGGTGGGCTCCCCCGCAGTGACCACCCGCACCCACTGCCCCTCGCTGCCGTACGGCGGCCTGGGCACCACCACCTCCAAGTGCTCCCCGGCGATGCGCTCCAGCGGCACGCCGAAGACCCGGGCCGCGCCCTCGCGCGCCACCGTGCGCACCTGCCCGGTCTGGCCGGTGGCGCCCACCAGCACCTCACCGTCGAGACCTTCGACGAGCACCGCGCAGGAGCGGTCCGGCTCGTGGCGGACCCGTGCCCGCACGTGCAGCGGAGCATCAGCCATCTCAGGATCATCGGCCGTGCGCACCGCTCCCGCCAGGGCCGTGCATGCGCGGTCACGGCGTGGTCAACGCGCGATCATGACCGGCCGAGACGTTCGCTCGTGCCGACGAGCGAGCAGCCGGGAATGTCCCCTCATGGCCGCGACCAAACCCAGGGAGCCCGCTCAAGACCAGGTGGTCGTGCAGGCTGAGCGAGCTCAAACAGGCTGCTGCTCGACCACGCAGTCGACGTCATCAGTGCGGTCGACGTCGTCGCCCTCCACGATGCGCACCTGCACCGGTACGCCAGCTCGCGGTTGCAAGGACGCCGAGCAGCTCCACACCGGCGCTGGATCGAAGTCCGAGGAGTCGGGATCATCAGGACAGTCACGGCCGAACATGCCGCACCCCACCTGGGAGGCGCTCAGCTCGTAGCTGCCCGGTGGAAGCGCTTCGTCCAAGAGCACCAGGCCTGCGGGGTCCACTGTGACCGCTTTGGTCGCCGATCCGGTGATCAGCTCCTGGGTGTCGGCGGCGGTGACCCGCACCAGGAAGGAGCTCGGCGAATCAGTGAGCCCGCGTCCCCACATGAGCCGGACCGTCACCGGCACGCCGCCCTCTTCGTCACCAGGCGCAGGGGCCGTGGAGCCTGAGGTGCAGCCCGCTACCAAGGCTGCGGCCAGCAGCACGGTCTCGATCGGACCTCGTCGACGCGACGGCATGTCTCAGGATGCTCCCTCGATGGAGCGTCGGTCAGAACGTTGCCCCATCCGCACACGGAGCCCTGCGGGCGGACGTCACGGTCATCCCGCAATGAGCGAGCGGTCAGGTGCTCACATCATGCGGGACGGATCACCGCGCGAGGCGCCTCAGTGCGGGTGGGCGGGGTAGGTACCTGCACGGCCCAGGGCTCGAGGACTGCTGCGGCCTCGCTCGACCCCAGCACACCCGACGGCTGCGGAGACGGGACGAGGAACGGGTGGACCAGCTCAGCCTCGGGGCGGGGAGCTGTGCGGCTGGGACTGGGGCTGGCCAGGGGCGTCGCCGCGGCCTGCGCTGGCGGCGCGGTGGTCTCGTCGTCGCTGAGGCCGGGTACCACCATGACGGCGGTCAGAGTGAGGGCAAGGGCGGAGAGGCCGAGCAGGCTGGTGGAGCGACGAGGACGCTTCACGCTGATCTCCTTGCGCCGTGTGGGTGAGGTGAGACCCCTGTCGGCATCGTGGGCCGGCTTCTTGAGCGGCAGCACGTCCGGTCATCCCGCAGGTCGCGCTCGATCCGATGATCACAAGGTCGACGTGAGCGGTAGAACGAGGACGTGGACGCCGCAGCCCAGACCTCAGCACGCATCCAGGCCGACCCCGCCCGGTGGGCCCAAGACGTGCACACCGCCCTCCTGCGCCGGCTCAGCGATCCGGCCCGCCAGCTGCCCGTCACCGGCGGGCGGGTGCACGTGCTGCGCTCCTGGACCGACGTCGAGGAAGGGCACCCGGTGGTGCACGTGGTCTACCGCCACCCCTGGTGGCACGTCACCACCGGTCTGCGCCGCCACCTCGACCAGGTCCAGCACTACCCGCTGAACCTGCCCGAGCCCGGCCTCGACCCCGCCCTCGACCTCGCCGAGCACCTCGTGGCCGGCGACGTCGAGGAGTCCCTGGGCGCGGTGCTGCAATCGATGGTCCCCGACCAGGAGGGGGTATGGTGGTGGGGCGATCCACCCCTGCCCGCCGACGAGACGCGGCGAGGACCAGCGCCGGGAGCCGGCCACCGGCGGCGCCACTGACCCCGCACGCACCCCCGCAGGCCTCCGCTCACGGCATCGACGCCGCACGGGCGCGCCGATCAGCACACGTGAGCCGGTCAGCACACGTCAGCCGTCAGCACGCGCACCTCGTCAGCCCCTCGCGCGCGGCTGCCCCGCTCGCCGAGGACACCTCGGGCAGGATCGGGCCGTGACAGCTCCGGTGACCTACGTGCGCTACCAGCTCAGCGCACCCGACCCCCGCGGGCGCCACCTCGGCGTCTTCGCCGCCGTCAACGCCCTGCGCAAGCACGGACGCCTCACCCCCGAGCAGGAGGCCTTCGTCGAGCGCGCCAACGCCGCCTACGACGCCGCCTACCCCGACCCCACCAGCGTGGACCCCACCGTCTACGACCGCGCCCGCCACCCGCTGGCCGCGGCCTGGTTCAAGGACAGCGCCACCCACCTGCTCACCGGCATCGCCGGCTACCTGGACCTGCTCGACGCCCACGGCCTGCCCTGGCAGCGCCTGCGCACCAGCGAGCCCGGCCGGGTGGTCTACGAGGACGAGCACCAGGTCGTCGTCACACCCCACAGCACCCGCAGCACCCACGGCGCCGGCAGCAACCACAGCACTGGCAGCACGGGCGGCACGGGCGGCACGGGCGGCAGCGTGTGAACCTCCCGGCGCCCCCGTCGCCCCTGAGGCCGCGGCCGCACGCGGTACCGACCACACGTTCACCCCCTGACCCCCGAACCCCGCTCCCCACTCCGCGCGACGTCCCAGGGACGCCGGGCAGCGGGCAACAGCGGACGACAGCGGGCGACAGCGGGCGACCGGGAAAGCCGCTGGCCCCCCAAGCGCGCGGTCGGTACAACGAGGGGCACGACCACGTGCCCGACCCCGGCCTCAGGAGCACCGGGATCAGCAGCAGGCGGTGCCCCACCGAGGCGACGACGAGAGGACGACCGCCATGGACCGCGCGACGGCAGTCTTGATGGTCGGCCTGCCCGGCGCCGGCAAGACCACCCGCGCCCGCCACCTCGAGCAGCACCTGCCCGCCCTGCGCCTGAGCCCGGACGAGTGGATGACCCCCCTCTACGGCGACCTGTTCGCCGACCTCGTCGACGACCCCCAGGCCGCCGGCAAGCGCGACGTGCTCGAGGGCCGGCTGCTGTGGACCGCGCTGCGCGCCGCCGAGCAGGGCCTGAGCGTCATCGTCGACTTCGGGCTGTGGGCGCGCGAGGAGCGCCACGCCCTGCACCAGCTCTTCAACGCCGTCGGAGCCCAGTGCCGCACCGAGTACCTGGCCGTGGACCCGCACACCCAGCTGGCGCGCATCCACGCACGTTTCGAGCGCACCCCCGGGCAGGCCTTCGCCCTCAGCGCCCAGGACCTGGCGCGCTGGCGGCAGGACTTCGAGGAACCCACCGCCGAGGAGCTGGCCGGCGCGCTGCCGCCTGCGGCCCCACCACCGCACCGGTCGTGGGCGGCGTGGGCCGCGGCCCGCTGGCCCTCACTGTGCGACACCGGCGGCGACCCGACGCTGTGAGCAGCACCTACCGGTTGAGCCGCACCCGCGCGCTCACGACCACCGGTTCAGGCGCTTACCCCGGCACCGTCGCACCGCCGCACGCGCAGACCCGCTCGCAGCCAGCGCCGCGGCGTCGCTGACACCTCGCTGCGCCAGCGCCTCGACGGCTCCAGGAGAAGCCGCTACCGCGCTCAGGGCTGGGGCAGCCCGTGCGGCCACTGCACCCACGCACTGCCGTGAGCACCCGAGCGGGTGGCACGCACCCCGGCCGGCACAGCGTGCAGGTCCCGCAGCGAGGAGTCCAGCGCGAACAGGTGCGCACGGGCCACCCCCAGCAGCGGCGGGCTCGGCAGCAGCACGTGAGCCTCGTCGTGCGTGAAGCACCACGCGTCCTGCTCGGTGTGCCAGGCGCTGGTGACCGCCGCCCCGCCCAACACCTGCGGGCTGACGGCGACGACCTCCGGGTCGCTGATGGCACCCACCGCGCCCACGCCGCCCACCGCGCCCGCGTCGCGCTCGCCGGCGACGTCATCGAACTCCGCGGTGACGTCACCGGCCACGTCACCAGCGGCGTCGCCGGCTACGTCGCCGGGCTCGGCGCCGGGTGCGGGCAGGGCCAGCGCCGCGGCCGGCACGGGGCCGCGCAGGCGCTGCTGCTCCAGGGGGTTGCGGTAGCCCAGGTGCCAGGGCAGGCGTCCGGTGGAGTCCGTCCACACCAGCTGCACCGCCTCGGTGCGCCCGTACACCTCTTCCACCGCGTCCAGCTCGCTGACGTCCACCGCGCGCAGGAAGACCACCGGGGCCGGCCGCGCGGTCAGGTCGGTGCGCACGGTGCCCGCGGGGAAGCGGTCGCCGGCGCGCACGTCCTCGGCGACCATGTTCAGGAAGGCGTGCGCGGAGGTCTGCGGCAGCCCCTCGATGACGACCTCGGGGTGACCCAAAGCGGACAAGCCCACGGTGTAGGTGAACTCGGAGCGGGCGCTGCCGACCTCGGGGAAGACGTGGCGCACCGCCACGCCGTGCTCGCCGATCATCGCCAGCAGCTCCCGGTGCAGCCGCGCGCGCGCGTCGTCCTCGTAGCTCACGACCCGACGCTACTGCCCGCCCGCACCGCGCACGGTGCGCGCGCGGTGTGCCGCGCCCCGGCGCGGTGCGGGTCTGCCCTTTCACCGCCCCAGGTGCACCAGAGCACGCACCTGCCACCACGCCAGCACCACGCTGGGGTCTGCTGCACGCTCTGGTGGCAGCGCCCGCTCTCCAGCGGCAGCAGGTCACGCCACGAACTCCGCCACCGCGCCGCGCGCACCACCGACAGCACGACGGGCGCGCCCGCAAGGCGCCCGCAAAGTACCCGGCCGGTGCCCGGTGCTTGTCCTGGACGTAGCGCTGTGGCGCGCCCAGATCCACTAGCAGCACCCGCTGCACCCCGATCAGCAGGTACTGCGCCACGCTCACCGCAGTGCTGGGCGGTGCGGCACGCAGCCCTGGGCGCGCACACCCGCCCGCGCCACGGGCCGGCACCACCGGCAGATGCCGCGCTCGGCACACCCACCCCCGCAACGTCGCCAACGCCGCTTTCCGCCCCCGCCACAGGCCCGCTGGCACAGCGCGCGGAACGCACCACGACGGCGCGAACCGTGCTGCGCCCGCTCACGGCGCGGGCCGGCGGCTGCGTCCTAGGCGGCGCTCTCGACTAACGAAGCTCGGCGACGTACTCGGCGAACACCTCACCCCGATCCGCCAGGCTCACCCACAGGGTCCTGGCCCTCAGGGGCGGGGCGTTGAAGCGCAACCCCCAGTCCACGTCCTGGACAGGACCCCAACCGCCGAGGGTGGCGTACCAGCTGCCCAGGTCATCGCGCAGCGAGATCACCGGGTGCGGGCCACCGGCGCGCTCGTCCTGCGCCCGCGGGACGGCGGAGGACGAGCGCTCGATGCGGAACCCGACCAGCGTGCTCATGCCCACGCGCAAGACCCCCAAGTTCGCCCAGGTGCCCGGTTCGCCGTGCGTGCGGCGGAACGAGAGCTCACGGAAGGGGCGCTCTCGCACCGTCACGTGCGCCTCCGAGCCGTCGAGGCCGTTGACGATCCAGGTGATGGACTCCTTGTCGCGATCAGCCACGTGCGGTGACTCCCCCGGCTGCCGGTGCCGGTCCACCAGGTCGACCACGCGACTCCAGAGGTGCTCGCCGTGAGAGTCGTGGGTGATCGGCAAGCCGGAGGGCATCCGCCCAAGCTACTGCGCTGGGCCAAGCGCGGTCATGGCTACGGGCGGGTCTGCCGCACGATCCGACGACACCGACCTGTCAGCGGACCCCGCAGCCAACCTGCCCTCATCGAGGTCGGCGACCGCTACGCACTGCCGCACCACCGCTGCATCGCCCCGTCATCCCGTCATCCGCCCCGGGCCCCGCGTGCACCAGCCCACCTGGACGGCAACGCCGCACCGGCCTCAAACGGCGTCGATCATGATGTCGGACTGCGCCTGCAGGGGGTCGTGCGCAGGCGACTCAGCGAGCTCGCCCCGCAGCCGCTGCGCCAGCTCCGGCCCCCTCTGCGGCCAGGCGCTGAACCCGGCCCCTTGCACGTACCGGCCGAGGCGGACCAGCCGCTGCTCGGCCAGGGCCAGGGCGCACGCAACAGCCGCCTCGAAGGAGCAAGCGGCCCCCTGCTCGCGCGCGATGGACACGATCTCAGCCACCGACACCCACTCACCACGCGCCCGGTCGAGGACCTCCACCTCGAGAGGAGTCACCGCGCGCCCACCGCCTCACGGCCGCGGCGGCTGGATCGCCACTTCGCGCCGTGCCGGTGCGGCATGCGCTGCACGTGCTCACCAAGACGGCGGACCCCCTCCTCGCTCGCCCGTGGCGAGGAGCTCAGCTCCTGCTCGCCGAAGGTGCTGCTTCTCCCGTCGATCGTGACGGACCAAGCCTGCTCGCGCGGCCACCGGCGCGCTTGAGCGACTGCGCCGAAGTCCTCGCAGTCCCGGCGCGCGATGCGCACCAGCGCCCCGTCGAGCGCCCCGTCGTCGGCCTCACCGCGGTGGCTCACGCGGGCAGGTGAGCGATGGACCACCTCGCCGGCCCTAATGGCGGTCCTGAGGTCTTGTGCACGATCTGGTGACAGGTCGGCGCCACGAGATCGCGCAGAAGAGCCGTACGCCCGTCGACCGCCTCGACCGCTACGTGCGGTGGCGCTCTCGCAGGCACCGCGGCACAGCGAGCACGACGCTGGTGATCGCAGCAGCGACGAGCAAGCCCAGTGACAGCAGCACCCAGATCGCCGCACCGAAGGGATCGCTGCGCGCGATCGGCCAGAACGCGACGGCAGCGTGCGGAACCACCGCCAGCACAGGACCCCACCACCGCCCCACCCGCAGATCACCCAGCACCACGACGATCACCAGCGTGACCAGGTCACCAGCCACCAGCCACCCGCTCGCCGAAGGGGCGGCCGCCTCGTCAAGGAGCCACCAGGCCAACCACACCCACCACGACAGCGCGCTGGCCGCGGCCAGCCCCACCGCCCACCAGCGCCGCACCGCCCGAGGTGCCCCAGCTCCGCCCGCGCCGACCACTGCGACCACCTCACTCGATCGACACCCGATCGATGTCCGATCGACGCCTGGTCAACGCCTGGTCGACGCCGCGCTGCTCCCACGAAGGGATCACCACGCTAGGGGGTGCGGCCTCGCCCGGGCGGCCTCTTGACCACGCCCACCCATCCGGCCCAGCAACCCCACCAGCCAGGCCAGCTCGCGCTCGTGGCGCACGAGCGGCGACCGCCTGGAGAACCCTCACCTCTGCGGCGCCAAGCCGTCACCACTCACCATCCCGGCGGGCTTGACGATCTTCGGCTCCTGCCGGCGGGCTCCGGCGCTCACCCGTTCAGCCGCTCAAGGACACGCGCTCAAGTGCCGAAGCGGACCTGCCGAGAACCCGCCATGCCCAGAGCGCTGCGCACCACCCTGGCCCTGGCGCTCAGCACCCCCGCGCTGCTGCTCTCCAGCGCCCACGCCCCACCCGGCGCCACGACCCTCGAGGGCTTGGCCCCCAGCGAGGCGTCCACCTCGGTGGCCTCGGTGACCTCAGCGCTGGCCGCGCAGCAGCACATCCCCGCCGACTGCTACACCTCCAGCCTGTACAACTACCCCGCCGGTGCACCCGGTGTGCCGGACCTGGACGCTGTCCAGGACGAGCTGGCCGGACTGGCCCGCATCCGGGAGCAGGCCCTGCCCGCCTACTTCACCGACGGCGCCCACGGCGGTGACGACGACGCCTCCGGCACCGGCGCCGGGACCGGTGCCGGTGCCGGTGGTGAAGGTGGTGAAGGTGGTGAAGGTGGTGAAGGTGGTGAAGGTGGTGACGAGCGTGCGATGCGCGTGGCGCAGGCCGCGGAGGTCGCCGCGCTGAAGACCCTCAGCGCACCCGGCGCCCACCGCTGGAGCCAGCACGGCCTCCTGCACCTGAGCGTGCACAACGAGCACGGGCAGCTGCTGGCCCAGGCCGACTACCACCCCGCCGGCTACCACCCCGCCGGCCACGGCGAGCCCTCCACCGAGCCCGCCGGCTACCTGATGGGCACCCTCACCTACGCCGCCGGTGCAGTGCTCACCGGCGGGCAGGGCTGCACCACGGCCGGCAGCTGAACACCTGCCCCAGACGATCTGCCACTCCGCATCCAGAGCGCGATCGCCGTGTGAAGATCGATCGGTTGTGCAATGGGCTGGCCGGGGCACCGACGCACACCCACACCGGTGCACCTGCCCTCGCGCCCGGCAACCATGCGCGCCTGTCAAGGCCCGGGTCTGATGGAGACCTGCAACCGGCGCCTCCGAGAGGATGATGGTCTCCATGGCTGCGCCCAGGAACTATCCCGACGAGCTGCGTGAGCGCGCGATCCGCCTGGCACTCGAGGCCCGCCGCGACCCGGCGACCAGGACCGGCGCGGTCAAGCGGGTCGCCGGCCAGCTCGGCATCAACGCCGAGACCCTGCGCAACTGGGTCGCCCAGGCCGAGGTCGTCCCCCGCACGCGGGAGGTACCCCCATCCGGTGACCGGCCCGGCACCACGACGTCCGACGCGCAGCGGCTGGCAGAGCTGGAGAAGGAAGTGCGTGAACTTCGTCGAGCCAACGAAATCTTGCGTCGCGCGTCGGCTTTCTTCGCGGCGGAGCTCGACCGCCCATCGCGCTGAGCGTCGAGTTCATCGACAGCAACAAGCAGGAGCTGGGAGTCGAGCCGATCTGCCGTGAGCTGCAGATCGCCCCCAGCACCTACTACGCCGCCCGAAACCGAGCTCCCTCGGCCCGTGCGCTCAGCGACCGATCCGCCCTGGTCGAGATCGACGAGGTGCTCCCCCGCACGCGGGTGGTACCCCCAGCCCAGAACCTGCGCGTGTACGGGTCCAGGAAGCTGCACGCCGCGATCAACCACCGCCGCGCACAGCGCGCCGATCCAGGCGAGGAGCCGACCCGCATCGCCCGCTGCACCGTGGAGAGGTTGATGCGCTCAGCTGGGCTGCACGGGCTGCGCCGCAGCGGCAAGCCGCCGCGAACAACGGTCCCGGCTCCGCCCGATCACCGGCCGGACCTGGTGCAGCGCCGGTTCAGCGCCGAACGCCCGGACCGCCTCTGGGTCGCCGACATTCCCCCAGCGCGGGCGCTGGGAGGTGCCCCCACGCACATCCGCACGTGTTCGGGGTGGGTGTACGCCGCCTTCGTCACCGACGTCTGCACCCGACGCGTGGTGGGTTGGCAGGTCGCCACCCACCTGCGCACCGAGCTGGCTCTGGATGCGCTGCAGATGGCGTTCTGGGCCCGCCGGCGTGAGGGTGTGGACCTGAGGGGGTTGACGCACCACAGCGACAAAGGAGTTCAACACGTCGCGGTTCGCTACGGCGAGCGCCTGGCCGCCGATGGCGCGATCACCTCGGTGGGCTCCACCGGTCATTCCTGCGACAACGCGATGGCGCAGGCGTTCAACTCCCTCTTCAAGGCCGAGTGCCTCCGCAACCCGCACCTGCCCGGTCGCGAGGGGCCCTGGCGTGGCATCGACGACGTGGAGATCGCGGTGGCGGGTGCAGGTACCTCCCATGCAGTGGGGGAACGTGGACTGCTACAACCACCGTCGCCTGCACGGTGAGCTCGGCATGGTCCCGCCTGCCGAGTACGAAGCCCGCTTCGCCGACCACCCCATGAGGATCACCGGCTGAGCGTTGCGTGGTGCCCTTTATGGAACCCGCGCCTTGGCACAGCAGCACGGTCCTGCCAGCGCGGTCAGCTCAGCCGCGATGAGCACCCGCAGGGCTCACGCCTCCCGAGTGCGGCAGTCGGGGCATTCGCTTGCGCCGTTCAGGTGAGGATCGTGACTGCTCGTCGATGTGCTCGCCCATCGGTGGCACCTTGATCCCCGATCAGTGGTTACCGACAGCGACAAGGTGGGGCTGGAATGCGGCGTGGTGTGGTGTGGACCGGCAAGGGACGAGCCGTTGCGGTGCTGGCCGGATTGGCGGTCAGCACCGCCCCGCTGGTCTCGGCGCCGGCGGCGCTGGCAGCCGCGGGCGTGCAGGCGCCCGCGAGCGCTGCGCTGGCCGCCTCCGCGCTGAACACCTCCTCCTCGCCCACCTCGAGGGCCGCCACCGCCGGGGCGGGTGCGGGAGCGGGGATCGGCCAGAGGGCGGGGATCGTCGAAGGCGATTGGGGTTCGCGCTCCGCTGCGCACGCCGCTGCGGGCGCGGCTGCGCAGCCGGTGGCCGGCTACGACCCGGCGGCCGATGCGGGCTCGCTGGAGACCATCGCCTCCGCGATCGGCGCTCGCAAGGTGTGGGAGCGGCGCGATGCGCAGGGCGCGCCCATCACCGGTGAGGGCGTGACGGTGGCCGTGCTCGACAGCGGTGTCGCGCCCGTGGCCGGCCTGGACGGTGCCGGAGAGCTGGTGCAGGGCCCGGACCTGTCCCTGGAGAGCAACAGCCGCACCCCGATGGGCCCGGACACCTTCGGGCACGGCACCCACCTGGCCGGCATCATCGCCGCCGGTGGAACCCGTGAGGGCGCGGCCAGCGCCGACGCGCAGCTGGGCGTGGCGCCCGATGCGCAGCTGCTGGCCCTGAAGCTGGCCACCACCGACGGCAGCACCGACGTCAGCCAGGTCATCGCCGCCTTGGACTGGGTCGTGCAGCACCAGCACGACGCGGGCATGAACGTGCGCGTGGTCAACCTCTCCTTCGGCACCGACTCGCTGCAGCCGTACCAGGTCGACCCGCTGGCCGCGGCCGCGGAGAACGCCTGGCGCCACGGTCTGGTCGTGGTCGTCTCCGCCGGCAACGACGGCCCCGGCGCCGGGCGGCTGAGCAACCCGGCCATCGACCCCTACGTCATCGCCGTGGGGGCCTCCGACGCCGGCGGCCAGGTCGTCGGCTGGTCCGCACCGCAGGTGGCCTCCTTCTCCTCGCGCGGCAGCGAGCAGCGCCACGTGGACCTGCTCGCCCCGGGCCGCTCCATCGTCTCGCTGCGCCAGCCCGGCTCGTTCATCGACACCAACAACCCCCAGGGCCTGGTCGCCGGTGACGACAGTGCGCAGCTCTTCCGCGGCAGCGGCACCTCGCAGGCGGCGGCCGTGGTCAGCGGGGCAGCGGCGCTGCTGCTGCAGGCCCACCCGCAGCTGACGCCGGACCAGGTCAAGGCAGCCTTGACCTCCACGGCCACCGAACTGCCCGGCGTCGACGTCGTGGACCAAGGCGCCGGCCAGCTCGACGTGGCCGCCGCGCTGACGGCGGTGCCGGCCATCACCGCCGCCGACCGCGCCGCCGACCGCGCCGCCGACCGTGCCGCTGCAGGCACCGCAGCGCTCAGCTCGCGGCAGAGCTTCGTGCCGGGCACCGGGCTGGGCAGCATCGACGCCGCGCGCGGCAGTGCCCGCCTGGTCGACCCTGACAACGGCGCCGTGCTCAGCGGTGAGGTGGACGTGCAGGGTCACCCGTGGGACGCGCAGGCGTGGGCGAGCGCCTCGGCCACCGCCACCGCCTGGGACGGTGGGCTGTGGAGGGGGCAGCGCTGGAGCGGGGACGGCTGGACCTCCACCGGCTGGCAGACCGCGCGCTGGAGCACCGCCCGCTGGTCCACCGCCCGCTGGTCCACCGCCCGCTGGTCCACCGCCCGCTGGTCCACCGCCCGCTGGTCCACCGCCCGCTGGTCCACCGCCCGCTGGAGCTGACGAGCAGCACTCGAGCGGCGCGCCGCACGGCCCTCCGCACGTGCGAGCACCCCGTCACGAGATCGTGGCGGGGTGCTCGCACGTGTGGGCTGCTGGCGTGCCCGGGCGCTCGAACGCTGCGACTGCGGCCGCAGCTTGCGCTGGCTGCAGCGCTGGACAGGGCCCTGGAGACCCGGAGCGCCGCGGCAGCGTCGCGGCGAAGCCGTCGTCGTGGCGCGGGCCTGTCCACCTCCTGGCCGGTGGCACCCGTTCGGGGGACATGGCTCCCCGCACCGGCGTCGGTGGTTCAGGTTGATCACCACCGTGCCGAAGCGATCTTCGTCTTGAGCTGACAGGAGGCGGTCGTGGGATCGCGTGGAGCAAGTCGCAGGATCACCGTGCGCAGGCCCGGCCCTCGCACCGCGACGCTGGCGCTGAGCGCGACGATCGCCGTCGCGGGCCTGGCGCTGCTGGGGCACCTGCCCACCGGCTCGGTACTACCCGCACCGGTGGGAACCGGTGCACTGGCCATCGCAGGGGCGTTGTTCGTCGTCTTCTTCCTGACCGAGCTGGGGCAGGCGCTGGTGGAGGTGCGCCGCCAGGCGTACTCCTTCTCCCTCTCGGGCATCCCGCTGTTGCTGGGACTGCTGTACTGCCCACCGCAGCACCTGGTCGCCGTCAGGGTCGGCGCGGCGGTGCTCGCCTTCGCCCTGCAGCGCACGAGCGCGCTCAAGCTGGTGTTCAACACCGCCTCCTACCTGCTGGACGCGGTGGTGCTCATCGTCGTGGCCGGCCACCTCGTCGGCGCCCGCCCGGCGCTGTCCTTGGACACCGCCGCCGGGTGCTACCTGAGCATGGCGTTGGGCGATGCGATGACCAGCGTGCTGGTGCTGGCGGTCATCCGCATCAACTCCGGGCCGATGAGCAGAGCCGATGCGGCTCGCGCCCTGGTCCCGGCGTCGGTCTTCGTGGTCATCAACGTCGTCGTGGGGTGCATCGCCGCGCTGCTGCTGGCGCACGGCGCTCTCGGGCTGGTGCTGCTGCTCGCCTTCACCACCGTCACCACCGCCGGCTACCGCGGTTACCTGGTGCTGCGCCGCCGCCACCGCTCCTTGGAGCTGGTGCAGGAGTTCATCGAGCTGAGCACCAACCTGAGCAACGACAACGCTGACATCGCCGGTGCTGACAGCACCGGCGCTGACGGCACCGGCGAGGAGCACGCCCACCGGGATCGCGCCGATGGCCCTGCACCGCTCGGTGCTTCGGCTTCCAACGACTCAGGCAGCTCTTCCGCAGCCACCGCCACCACCGTCGTCACGAGCGCCGAGGCCGCGCCGACGGCTGTGAGCGGCGGAGCCGCCGAGGACACCGGTGCCGCCACGCCGGCCACGGCTCTGCACGCGCGCTTGCTGCAGCACATCCGCACCGTGCTGCGCGCAGAACGGGTCGAGCTGGTGCTCGAGGTCCCGGGCTCGCACGACACCTGGGACGACGACGGCACCCGGGGCACCTGGGGCACCTGGGGCACCTGGGGCACCTGGGGCACCTGGGGCACCGGCGAAGCCCGGGCCGCCCAGCGCTCCACGGGCACCGCAGCGGGCCTGCGCTGGGTGGCTGACGAGCGCGGTGCGCGCATCGTGCGCACCGGGCGGCGCGGGCACGACGCAGCGGCGCACCAACTGCTGAGCGAGCAGCAGGCGTGGCTGATCACGCACCGCAGCCGCCAGCCGCACGCGCGGCGCTGGCTGGCCGAGCACGACTGCGACGAGGCCCTGCTGGTGGCGCTGCCGGGCGCCGGCGGCGCGGGCGCCCTGGCGGTCTTCGAGCGCATCGGGGACCGCACCAGCTTCACGCGCGACGACCTGACGCTGCTGCAGGCCCTCGCCGGCCACCTGGGCGTGGCCGTGCACAACGCGCACCTGCTGCAGCAGCTGCACTGGGACGCCACCCACGACACGCTCACCGACCTGCCCAACCGGGCGGTGCTGACCCAGGACGTGGAGGCCGCCCTGCGCCTGCGCACCGGCGCCCGCCCGGTGGTGCTGCTGCTGGACCTGGACCGCTTCAAGGAGGTCAACGACGCCCTGGGCCACCACGTCGGCGACCAGCTGCTGCAGGTGGCCGCCCGGCGCATCAGCGCCGTGGCACCCCCCAGCGCCACCGTCGCGCGCCTGGGCGGTGACGAGTTCGCCGTCCTGCTGCTCGAGGGAGCCGACGCCCC
The DNA here is from genome assembly GCF_050871925.1 of Kineococcus gurbantunggutensis. Lineage (NCBI taxonomy): Bacteria > Bacillati > Actinomycetota > Actinomycetes > Kineosporiales > Kineosporiaceae > Kineococcus > Kineococcus gurbantunggutensis. Next base: position 18,826 of record NZ_JBJLSG010000002.1, on the reverse strand, counting down.
GGCGCAGGCGCAGCTGCTCGCGCGCTCGATCACCGCCGCGCTGCACGAGCCCGTGGAGCTGCCCGAGGCCACCGTCAGCACCGCTACCAGCATCGGCATCGCCGCACCCGTGCCCGGCGCCAGCAGCGCCGACCTGCTGCGCCACGCCGACACCGCCATGTACGCAGCCAAGCGCAACGGCGGCGGCACCGTGGTCTACACCGACGCCCTGGACCACGGCCGCGCCGAGCGGCTGTCCCTGCTCGCCGACCTGCATCAGGCCGTCGTCGACGGTGAGCTGACCTTGCACTACCAGCCCAAGCTCGACCTGGCCTTCGGCGTGATCACCAGCGTCGAGGCCCTCGTGCGCTGGCACCACCCGCGCCTGGGCCCGCTGGCGCCGGACACCTTCGTGCCGCTGGCGGAGTCCACCGGGCTGATCGAGCCGTTCACCGAGCACGTCCTGAGCACTGCACTGGCGCAGTGCCGCGCGTGGATCGAGCAGGGCATCGAGATCTCCGTCGCGGTGAACCTCTCCGCGCGCAACGTCGGCAACGAACACCTGCCCGAGCAGGTCGCCGCAGCCCTGGTGCGCGCCGGCGTCCCCGCGCACCACCTCATCCTGGAGATCACCGAGAGCGCCGTCATGGGTGATCCCGAGCACACCGTTCCCATCCTGCAGCGCTTGGCCGCCATCGGGGTCACCATCTCGCTGGACGACTTCGGCACCGGGTACTCCAGCCTGTCGTACCTGCAGCGCCTGCCCGTGCAGGAGGTCAAGATCGACCGCTCCTTCATCACCGGGCTGGCCACCAGCGCGGACACCACCGACCTCACCGACACCACCGAAGAGGCGGAGAACCTCGAGAACCCCGGGAACTCAGGTGCCCCGGACGCGTGCAGGCTCCCCGTGCCACGACCCCGGCCGCTGCCCGACGCTGGTGCAGTGACCGGCCCGGCGGCCGACGCGGCCCAGCGCAGGACCACCCCACGCAGCACCCGAGCAACCAGCGCAGCCCTGATCCGCAGCATCACCGGTTTGAAGAACGCCCTGGGGTTGCGCATCGTGGCCGAAGGCGTCGAGGACGCCGCCACCGTGCAGGTGCTGCGCGAACTGGGGTGCGACCTCGTACAGGGCTACCACATCAGCCGTCCCGCACCCGCCGCTGACCTGACACCCCTGCTGCTTCGCAGCTCGCTGACCGGACAAGCCTCGCGCTGAGCACTGCGGCAGTAGACGCCCGCACAGCAACCCGCCCAGCGGCAGGACGTCGCCGGAGCGCTGCCGATCTCACCGGCAGCAGACGGGTGCACGGCACCCCGGCACCCCGGCACCCCGGCACCCCGGCACCCCGGCACCCCGGCACCCCGGCACCCCGGCACCCCGGCACCCCGGCACCCCGGCACCCCGGCACCCCGGCCAGGGCAGGCATCTTCACCACCTCACGACACCACCTCACGAGACCGCCCCGGACCCACCCACCAGATCCACCACCCGGGCAGAACCCCCGAACGGGGACCGCGTGAGCACCCACTCCCCCGGGTGCAACCGCGCATCCCCGCGGTACCACCCCACCAGGTCCACCTCCGCCGCCCTGTCGCCCCGTCCCCGCCATCGGCCAGCACCAGCAACCGCGCCAGCTGATCCACCTCACCGTCGCGCCAGCCCCGCCACGCCTGCGCGGCCGTCTCGAACGGCGCCCCGGCACCGGTGGGCAGGTCCAGCACATCGAAAGGGGCGGAGGGGACAGCGAAGGAGGCAGCGAAGGGAGCACCCGGGGCGGGGCTCAGCTCCGGGTTCGCGCGCCGCCAGCGCCCGCGCGCCCAGAACTCCACCACGTGGTCGTGCGCGAAGCCGGGGGTGAGGCAGTGTGCGAAACCCACCTGGCTGCGTGCGGGCACCGCGCGTTGGCGCAGCGCGCCGACCACGAACAGCGCGTGGTCGCGGCAGCACCCGGCCACCCGGTCCCCCACCGCCCGCGGCTGGTCCAGCCCCGCACCGTGCCGGCGCTGGTCCACCTCCAGGATCGCCTCCAGCCAGCGGCTGTCGACCTCGAAGTGCCGCGACGCGGGCAGGTCGGGCAGCTCGGCGCGGTAGTGGGCGATGACGTTGCGCGAGGCAGCGCACACGCTGGCCAGGTCATCGGGCAGGGCACCCAGCAGGGCGGCGTGCCGGCCGGGGTCGGAGTACGGGCTGTGGCGGGTGCAGTCCTCGAGCGTCACCACGAGTGCGTCCTCTCCTCGAGGAGCTGATCATGCCTGGTACGCACCAGCCGGGCTCGCGCCAGCTGCCAGCCGGTGACGTTCCCCTGCAGACCGTGCGCGCCACGCGCACTCACCGCTGCTGACGGCACCGCCCGACCCGGGCATCTCGGAAAAGGTCAGCTGTGAGACACCGAGACGGTCACCACGCAGCGTCACCAACCTTGGTGATCCCCTGGTCATGTCGACAACAGGAGGGCGCTCACCGGTGCACCGGTGAGCGTCGGGTCAGGTCGTGACGTGCGCGGGAGCGGTCAGGGCATCGCGCACCACGGGGGGGGAGGTCCCCCCAGCAGTGGACGATCTTGCCGTCGGCTACCCGGTAGATGACCAGCTCCTGGGTGCTGAGCCGGCGACCGGTGGGAGCGATGCCGCTGAAGGGTCCGGTGTGCGTGCCCCGACCGGTCAACCGCGCGGCGATTGCGTCCCCTCCGATGATCACCTCCTGCACCTGCCACCGGTAGTCGGGGAAGGCGGTGCACGCGGAGCTTGACCCACTTCTCCGGACTCGCGGTCGACGTGGCAGGGCTCAACACTGAGGGCTGAGGCAGGACCCCTGCCCCGAGTGCCGCACGAGGACCGCAGGAGGAGAGAGCATGGGACTGGACGACATCAAGGAAAAGGCCAGCGACGCGGGCATCGAGAAGGCCGGCGACGCCGCTGAGAGCAAGACCGGCGGCAAGGGCGCGGACCAGATCGACAAGGCCGAGCAGGCAGTGGACGGCAAGATCAACTAGTGGTGCGGCGGCCCCGGACCGGGCCGCCACCCAGCTGCGCCCCGGCGCCCGGCAGTGCCGGGCACCGGGGCGCAGCCGTTCTCGAAACGAGCGCCCGCCGGCCCTCAAGCGCTGTGCGAGGCGAAGACGTGCAGGCCCAGATCCGCGCTGAGCGCCTCGCACGCGGCGCGCCCACGCACGCTGGTGCCCTGCTCGTCCAACGGCGGGCTGATCACCGCAGCACCCAGCACCCCCGGCGCCGAGAGCACGATGCCCCCCGACACGCTGGACTTGCCCGCAACACCCACGCTGCGCATCCAGCGGCCCGAACCGTCGTACACCCCGCAGGTGGCCATCACCGAGACCACATCGCGCGCCACCGAGGCGGGCACCACCTGCTCCCCCGAGAGCGGGTTGCGCCCCGCGCACGCCAGCGTCGCGCCCATCACCGCCAGCGCCCGCGCATCCACCAGCACCGCGCAGGCACGCGCATACACCGCCACGGCGTCATCGGCGCTCACCTCCAAGGTGCCTTCGGCGCGCATCAGGTGTGCCAGGGCGTGGTTGCGATCGCCCAGCAGGTGCTCGCTGCGCGCGACGTCCTCATCGACCCGCAGGTCCTGGCCGGCGAAGGCGGACAGCCCGGCCACGATGCGCTCGCCGCGGGCGGCGACGTCGGCGCCGTGCACGAGCGAGGCCGTCAGCAGCGCGCCGGCGTTGACCATGGGGTTCGGCGGGCGCCCGGTGCCCGCCTCCAGCTTGATCGCGTCGAAGGACTCCCCCGTGGGCTCGATGCCCACGCGCTCCAGCGCCGCCCCACCGGTGTCCAGCAGCGCCAGGGCGAAGAGGAAGGGCTTGACGGCCGACTGCACGCTGACGGCCACCTCGGCCTGCGCGCTGGCGCGCACCGTGCCCTCGGCCAGCACCAGCGCGATCGCGCACAGGTCCGGATCGGCCGCTGCCAGCTGGGGGATGCTCTCGTCCACCTGCCCGCCGCGCTCGGTCAGCACGCGCTCGCGCAGGCCGTCGAGGTCGTAGGTGCGGGCACCGGCGCGGGCATCGGCGAAACGGTCCATGCAGGACATGCTGTCAGGACCCGCACCCCCGAAGAACCCGCGCCGTCAAAAGTCTGCGCCGCAAAAGACCCGCGCAGTCAAGGACCTACGCCGTAGAAGGAACAGGCGCCGGCGCTGCCTCCTCTACGCTCAGCGCCTCACCCTCGTTCTCGAAACGGCTGAGCATTCGAAACGATTGAGCATCCCGCAGTATGAGGTACGCCCGCGGCGAAGTGCTGACCCGGCTGCGTGCGGGCCAGCCGGCCACCGGGGCAGCCGCGGCGGTGCCGATAACGAGGATCAGCTCTCGGATCGGAGCTGAGCGGTGCCCGCCCCGGCCCAGGAGGTGCTCCCAGGCGTGGACAGCCCCGGCCACCCCTGCGGCGGGGAAGGACAGTTGAGCTGGCCCACCACGGGCGCCTGCCGGCGTGGTACAGCTTGGGCGCAGCGCCGCCAAGACGGGTGCCTCAACGAGGACAGCGCCTCCACACGGCGGGCTTGCTGGGAACTCGCTCACGGGCACCACCGGTGACCGCCTGGTACGCGTAAGCCCTTCCACCTGCAGATCCCTCGGGTGGGCGATCAGTCACCGTACCTCGCCACGCGAGTCCAGGGAAGCGAATCGTGATCACCTCATCCAGTCGACTGAGTCGCGATTAGCAGGTGAGCACCGGCACCTGCACTGGTTGTCCCGGGCGCCGTCGACGCTTACGGTCGTTGTCGCGTCCATGAACGGGCCACCCGCACACAGCCCACAGGAGCAGCCCGTGACCTCCTCGGACTTCCGCGTGCGCCGCCGCTGGGTGGGACCCGTCCACGTCATCACCCCCACCGGCGCGCTTGACAGCGCCAGCACCGCGGCCATGACGGAGGCGACCGCCGCCGCTCTGCGACGTGCCCGCAGCGTCGTCGTCGACCTCTCGGCGGTGACGTCGATGGAGGCCGAGGTGGCGCACCTGCTGGCCGAGCTGGCCGAGCAGGCGCACGCCTGCCGGGGCCGGTTGCGCGTGGCGGCCCTGCCCGAGCACGCGCACCGCTTGTTCGCCCAGCTGGAGCTGTACGAGGTGCTGGGCGGGCGAGGCGACGTGGCCACCGAGTGCCGCAGCGCCATCAGCCACCTTGCCGGCACGCACCAGCGGCGGTAGCACCGCCGGCAAGCGGCAGGACCGCCACCGGCAGGAGCACCCGCAAGCGGTAAGAGCACCGAGAACGGGTACGGAGCAGGCATGGCCGACACCGCGATCTTCGACGTCGACGGCACCCTCGTCGACACCAACTACCAGCACGCCTTGGCCTGGTACCGGGCCTTTCGCCGCTTCGACATCACCCTGCCCCTGTGGCGCCTGCACCGCGGCATCGGCATGGGCGGGGACACCTTCGTGCCCGAGCTGGCCGGCGCCGACGTCGAAGCCGCCCACGGCGATGAGCTGCGCCAGGCGTGGACGCAGGAGTTCGACGAGCTGATCGGTGAGGTGCAGCCGCTGCAGGGCGCGCACGAGCTGCTGCAGGAGGTCAAGGACCGCGGCTTCCGCCTGGTGCTGGCCAGCTCCGGGCAGAGCAAGCACGTGGAGGTCTTCCTCGACCTCGTCCAGGGCAAGTCCTTGGCCGATGCCTGGACCACCTCCGAGGACGCCGAGACCAGCAAGCCCGCCCCCGACCTGGTGCAGACGGCACTGAAGAAGGTCCGCGGCGCTTCCGGCGTGATGATCGGCGACTCCGTCTACGACGCACAGGCCGCCGGCAAGCTGGACGTTCCCACGCTGGCGGTGCGCACCGGCGGCTTCTCCGTCGAGGAGCTGAAGGACGCCGGTGCGGCGCGGGTGTTCGAGTCCCTGACCGAGCTGGGCGAGCACCTGGACGAGACCGTCCTGGCGCGCCCGCGAGCCTGAGGGCACGGCGCGAGCGGGCCAGGGGAGGCCACGCAGCACCTGGCCGGAGCCCAGCCACGAGGTCCAGGCAGGGCGCACCACCGCCTCGTGGGCCCATCGCCTGGCGCCTGCGCGGTGCGCGCGGGAAGCTCGCGGCAAGCGGACACGGCGAGACGGCGAGACGGCGAGACGGCGAGACGGCGAGACGGCGAGACGGCGAGACGGCGAGACGGCGAGACGGCGAGACGGCGAGACGGCGAGACGGCGAGACGGCGAGACGGCGAGACGGCGAGATGGCGAGACGGCGGTGGAGCACTGGCTCGCTCCAGCTCACCCTTCCCGTTCTGGTTCGATCTGGGCAAGCAGAGACGTCGGCGCACAGCTCAAGCGGCCGTCCAGCACCGGGCCGTCCAGCACGAAGTACGCGGGTCGATCCCTGATCCACCGGTTTCCTGCACGAGACGAGAACGAGACGAGCGAGGAACTCTCATGGATCTTCCCGTGGACATCCACGAGCACGATGGCTGCAGCCTCGTCGCGATCAGCGGAGAGGTCGACGCGGAGTCCGCGCCAGCGCTGCGGGCGCGGTTGAACGCGGTGGTGGCACAAGGTCACCACCACCTGGTCATCGACCTGCGCAAGGTCGACTTCCTGGACTCCACGGGCTTGGGTGCGTTGGTGGGTGTGCTGCAACGGGTGCGCTTCCACGACGGCTCCTTGCACCTGGTGTGCACCCAGGAGAAGATCCTGCGGATCTTCAGGATCACCGGGCTGACGAAGGTCTTCCCCCTCCACGACAGCCCCGAGCAGGCGCTGGCCGCGGCTGGAGCAGAGCGCGCCGGCGCTGCAGCGCCGCTGCCTGCGCAGCCCCGCTGATCCACACGTGCAGCGAGCGCGAGCCCGCCCGCCTCGACGAAGCGGCCGGTGCGGGCCTGCTCGGGCGCGGCGGCGACGTCCTCGCCGTCGTGCCCGAGCAGGCCAGTGCTTCAGTGACCGATGACCCTCACGCGCCGCGCCTCGCACGCCGCGCCTCGCACGCCGCGCTCACTCGTCGCCGACCACCACGCTTGCACAGCTGGCATGTGGATGAGGAGCTCACCGGGCGCGATGCCCGCCACAGCTGCGACACGACAGCTTCGGCGATCTCGGCGGTGGGGGCTTGAGCCGGTTCCCTGAACTTGGACGGTGTGCTGCCGAGCACGCGGTGACTCGTTGAGGCTTCTGGGTGCAGCAAGGTGAAGCACCCGGGGAACGGGCCCTGACCAGCACGGCGACCTTGACGCTTGCCCACACCCACACCCGCACCACCCCTACTCACACCTGCACCCACACCACCCCTACTCACACCTGCACCCGCACCTGGCACCGTCGGTGCCGGCCCTGCGGGCCGTGGACCAGCGTGTGGAGATCAGGCGAAGATGAACTTCTTCATCAGCCGGGTCCGTCCTGGGCGTTGCGAGGTGTGAACGCCTCGAGCGCAGACGGGGGAGGCGGCGTTCGGGGATGACCTCGGCGATGGCGCCGGCTCAGGCGGGCGCGTCCCCGGTGCCACCGGTGGTGGGGGCCGAGGTGAGCTGCTTGCCACCGGGGTAGGGAACACCCCCGGAGTCGCGGATGCTGTCCTTGGCCGCGGCCACGACCGCCTCGGCGGTGATGCCGAACTCGCGGTACAGGCGCTGGTAGTCAGCGGAGGCACCGAAGTGCTCCAAGCTGATGATGCGCCCGGAGTCGCCGACGATCTCGCGCCAGCCCTGCCCGGTGCCGGCTTCGATGCTGACGCGCGAGCGGATCAGCGGGGGCAGCACCTCCTCGCGGTAGTCCAGGGGCTGGGCGGCGAACCACTCCCGGCACGGCATCGAAACCACGCGCGCGGCGATGTCGTCCTCCATCAGCAAGGCGGCCGCGGCGATGGCGATCGGCACCTCCGAGCCGGTGGCGATCAGCACGACACCGGCGGGGCGCGCCGGCGGGTCCTGCAGGACGTAGCCGCCGCGGGCGGCCCCCTCGGCGGAGGCGAAGGACCCGCCTGGCTGCTGCGAGCCGCCGCTGCCCTGGGCACCACCTGCGACCGGATCAGCAGAGCGCTGCAGCACGGGCAGGTCCTGGCGGGTCAGGACCAGCCCGGCGGGGCGGTCGCGGTGCTCCAGGATGGTGCGCCAGCACACCGCCGTCTCGTTGGCGTCCGCCGGTCGCACCACGTCCAGGCCCGGGATGGCGCGCAGCGAGGCCAGGTGCTCGATGGGCTGGTGGGTGGGCCCGTCCTCACCCAGGCCGATGGAGTCGTGGGTCCAGATGAACGTGGCCGGCAGCTGCATCAGCGCCGCCAGGCGCACCGCGGGGCGCATGTAGTCGCTGAAGACCAGGAAGGTGCCGCCGTAGGGGCGCGTCAGGCTCTGCAGGGCGATCCCGTTGAGGATGGAGCCCATCGCGTGCTCGCGGATGCCGAAGTGCAGGGTGCGCCCGTAGGGGTCGCCGGCCCACATCTTCGGTGTGCGGCTGGCCGGCAGGAAGGACGGCTCGCCGGCCATGGTGGTGTTGTTGGACTCCGCCAGGTCCGCCGAGCCGCCCCACAGCTCCGGCAGCACCGGTGCCAGCGCCGCCAGCACCGCGCCGGAGGCCTTACGGGTGGAGGTGCCCTTGGCGTCGGCCTCGAAGGTGGGCAGCGCATCGCTCCAGCCCGCGGGGAAGGTCCGCGCCTGCAGGCGGTCCAGCAGCTGGGCGCGATCGGGGTTGGCAGCGCGCCAGGACTGGTAGAGCGGCTCCCACTGCCGGCGGGCCGTGCGCCCACGGTCCACGACGCTGCGGGCGTGGTCCAACACGGCGTCCTCCACCGTGAAGGACTGCTCGGGGTCGAAGCCGAGCAGGGTCTTGGTCGCCGCGATCTCCTCCTGGCCCAGCGCCGAGCCGTGGGCCTTGCCGGTGTTCTGCTTGGTGGGTGCCGGCCAGCCGATGATGGTGCGCAAGACGATGAGGGAGGGCTTGCCCGTCTCGTCCTTGGCGGCCTGGACCGCGGCCAGCAGCGCGTCGACGTCCTCGACGTAGGCACCGCTGGCGGTCCAGTCGATGCTCTGCACGTGCCAGCCGTAGGCGCTGTAGCGCGCGGCGACGTCCTCGCTGAAGGAGACGTCGGTGTCGTCCTCGATGCTGATGTGGTTCTGGTCGTAGAAGACGATCAGGTTGCCCAGCTCCTGGTGCCCGGCCAGCGAGCTGGCCTCGGCGGTGACCCCCTCCATCAGGTCGCCGTCGGAGGCGATGACGTAGACGTGGTGGTCGAAGGGGCTTCGCCCCGCCGCAGCCTCGGGGTCGAGCAGGCCTCGCTCGCGGCGCGCGGCCATCGCCATCCCGACCGCGCTGGCCAGCCCCTGCCCCAGCGGCCCGGTGGTGATCTCCACCCCGCGGGTGTGGCGGTACTCCGGGTGCCCGGGGGTGGCCGAGCCCCAGGTGCGCAGCGCCTTGAGGTCGTCCAGCTCCAGACCGTACCCGGACAGGAACAGCTGCAGGTACAACGTCAAGCTGGAGTGCCCGCAGGAGAGCACGAACCGGTCGCGTCCCAGCCACTGGTCATCGGCCGGGTCGTGGCGCATGACGTTCTGGAAGAGCAGGTACGCCAGCGGCGCCAGGCTCATCGCGGTACCGGGGTGACCGTTGCCGACCTTCTGCACCGCGTCCGCCGCCAGCAGTCGGATCGTGTCGACCGCGCGCACGTCCAGATCGCTCCACCCGGCCCGCTCGGCGATCGGGGCGGGCAGGGCGGGATCGCGCTGCGCGGTGAACGCCTCGGTGGACCCCGCGGTGGACCCCGCGGTGGACCCTGCGGTGGCCCCGGCGGTGGACGAGGTGGGGTGATCGTTCGTGCTCATGGGGCGTCTCCCGGTGCGGGTGGAGGGGGTGGTCAGCAACGAAGGTGATGCGGCACCGATGCGGCACCGATGCTGCGCACGGGCCCGCTACTTGACAGCACTGGTCGTGCCAAAGCGCGGGTCGCGCCAAGTCACCGCGGTGTTCTGACCGCGGTCCACAGCGGTGTGCCTCGCCGCGGTCCACAGCGGTGGCCCGATGAAGGGGGTCCGCCCCTGCGCCACGCTGCGCCCGCCCACCGCGACCCAGTGCTCGGGAAGTGCGTGCAACGTGACTTCGGGAGCTTTCTGGTGCAGGAGGATGCTGACCTGCTCAGCAACGGTCGCGATCGGGTCACCGTCCAGGACGGGTGCCCGGATCCTGCCCGCTGAGGCGTTCACGCTGGATCGGGTGCTCTCCTGGACCCGTGCGGGCGCGGCAAGGGCGTTCAGGCCACGGGCGAGCCTGCCCGTGGCCGCTGAGACCTTCGGCGGCCACGGGCCGGCTCACCGGTGAGACGAAGAGCACGACGGTTGTCAGAACAAGGTGCTCGCGCGCGCGATGATCTGCGGGGTGCAGGTCAGCGGGTGGTCGTGGTAGTGCTCTTCAGGTCCTTCTTGCGCGGCCAGAACTTCGCCCCCACCAGGCCACCGGCCGCGGCGGCGATGAACGTCAGCCCCAGGCCCAGGACCGCGTACGAGGCGGCGGACTGACCCGCCTCGCGCGCCTGCTCCTGATCGGCCGGGGAGACCTCCGGCACGTCGGAGGCATCCGCCCCGGACACCGCCCGGGAGACGGTGGCGGGGTCGACCAGCTGGGAGGCGATGTTGCCGGCCGAGCCCAGCACGGCCCCACCGCCCAGCAGGGTCAGCGCCAAGATGGCCACGATGCTCAGCGCCCACACCAGGATCCCGTGCAGCAGGCCGGTGCTCAAGCCCCGCCACATCGCGGTGGCGGCGGCGGTCAGGCCGCCCAGGAACAGCGCGCCCAGGGCGATCAGCCCGGTGACGATGCCGCCGGTGGTGCCCGAGACCCCGTCGGTGTCCAGCACGCCCAGGGCCAGGAAGACCAGGGTGCCCAGCAAGAAGGTGGGAAGGGCCACGGTGACCCCGGCCCACACCGGGCCCCAGCGCACCTGGTCCCCGCGCTGGGCCGCGACGTTGACGTTGATGTCGCGGTCGAAGGCCTGACCCGCGCCGAAACCCGCGCCGACACCCGCACCGACACCCGGGGCGCCGTGGTGCACGGAGAGGCGGTCTGCCGCCGTGGTGGTGGTGTGCTCGCCCTGCGCTGCGGTGGCGCCTGCGAACTGCGGCGAGCGGCTGCTGCCCGCGTCGTGGCTGGGGGTGCTCATCAGCTGATCTCCTGGAGGTGCGGGGGACGTCGAGGACGGGAGGTGTCAGGGACGGGGGCGCTCGGGCAGGTGGGCGGTGTCGATGTCCACGTGCTCGGTGCGCAGCTGAGCCGTCACGCTCTGCTCGGCTTCAGTGGTGCGGACGCCGATGCGGACGACCTCGACGGGCTCGGCGCGCACGGAGACCACCGGCACCTCCTCGCGCAGCACGATCTCCAGCGGTTCGGGCGCAGCACCCGTCGCCGCCTGCCCGGGGGCGGCGGTCCCGTCCGCGTCGAGGGGCTCGCGCTCGATCACGAGCTGCTCGACGCGGACCGGGACCTCCACCGTGCGGACCTCGGTCACCACGCGCTTGCTCACGCGCACGCGTTCGCGCGGAACGCGAACGCGTGCGACGCGCAGCTCCTCGGCCGAGCGCACGACCTCGACGCCGTGCTGGTCCACGTCGGCCACGTCGGCCACGTCGTCCATGTCGGCCACGTCGGCCACGTCGGCCACGTCGTGCGGGCGCGGCACCGGCTCAGCGACGGTCGGTGCGGCCGGTGCCGCGCGCGGTGTCGTCCTCGAGCTCGATGTGCTCCTCGCGGACCTCGGCCGAGACGGTCTCCTGGCCGGTGACGGTCTGGGTGCCCAGGCGCACGCGCTCCACCGGCACCGTCTCCTTGGCGGCCACCGCACGCTCCTCGTGCAGGATCACCTCGTGCTCCTCCTCGGTCAGGTCCCCACCGGAGTACGCCGCACCGCGGTTGGCCTCGGTGATCGGCTCGCGCTCGACGACCAGCTCCTCGTGGCTGACCGGCACCGAGCGGGTGACCGTCTCGCTGGTGATGTACTTGCGCAGCCGCGCCCGGCCCGCCTCGCGGGTCTCGGTGCCCACGCGCAGCTCCTCCTTGGAGCGCGTCATGGCGTCGTCGGTGTTCGGGCCGGAGGTGTCGTGACCGGCCCCGCGCACCCCGGTGCCGGTGCTGGCGTGCCCGGTGGTGGCGCTCGCGTAGCCGGCGGTGCCGGTGGTCGAGGTGCCCGAGGTCTGGGTGCTCGAGGTGCCGGTGACGCTGCCGCCGGAGGAGGCGATGCCGTAGTAGGCGTACAGGTCGTCCTCGTCGCGCTCGGACAGCTCGCGGCCCGGGTCGTGGTGCGGGGCGTCCTTGACCTTGGCCTTCTCGAACGGCACGGTCAGGCGCTCGCCGCTGACCGAGGCGGAGTTCAGCGGGATGAGGGAGACGTTCGAGCCGAACAGGCCCGTCTTGACCGAGACCCACTCGGGCTGGTTGGTCGCGTTGTCGAGGTAGACCTCGTCGACCTTGCCGATCTTGTCGCCGTCGTTGTCGTAGACGGTCGTGCCGTACAGCGTCTCGGGCGAGTAGGTGTTGCCAGCCACGGGGTCCTCCAGGTCGGGTTTCGGGTGCGGTTTCAGGCACGTTTTCGGGTGCGGTTCAAGGGGGGACTGCGCTGAGGCGCACGCTCATCATCACCGCCGCGGACGACGCCTGCGACACCAGGCGCTGCGACACCGGTCGCTGCGCCCAGCCGGGTGCTGCGCTCAGCGACGACGAGCGCTGGTGGTCGTGATGGGTGCGCTGCCACGGGGCGGATCACGCGAGGTGGTGCGTTGAACGCACTCGAGTACGAGCCCCGCGCCGTGGTGATCACCGTGTGGTCTACAGCGTCAATCCGCGCACTATGAAGTCACCCCTTCCACTACCCCGCAACTCGGAACGCTCGCGCAGCGGGGACGCTGCGAGCGCGCACCGGCTCGCACGATCCTCCTGTGCTGCGAGGGGCACTTGACCCGCTGCTCCGCAGGCCTCCTCGGACCGGCGCCGGGCCGGTGGACGCGCGGCGGGCGCAGGGCCTGGAGCCGGCCCATCGGGTCCGCAGCGGCGAACCGCGTCACCGCAGAGCAGAACCTCGCCACCACCGCCGGGCAGGACGGCGTGACGCCGGCCGGTGCCTCACTCGACCCGGGCACCCACCCCACCCCGGTGCGGCTGGCCGAGCGCCCGGCGGTGCAGGACCTCCACGAGGAGATCGCCCCCTCCCAGGGGCACCTGGTCGAACGCCTCACGATCGCACGCGAGCGCCAGGGCTGACCCGGCGCGCTGCCAGCGCGCTGCCGGCGCCCTGCCGGTGAGCTGCCGGTGAGCTGCCGGTGAGCTGCCGGCAGCCAGGCACACGACGAGCCCGATGACCGATGGCGCAGCAGTTCCTCCTCCCGACCCAGCGCACCGCGCTCGGGCGCACGCGGTACCGGGGCGGGGTTGAACACCTTCGCTCCACGCGGCAGGTGATCCACGCGGCGGGACGCCTGGAGCACGCACCGTCCAGGTCCCTGCCGCGCCGCGCACCGCTCCCTCGCGCTCCCTCGCGCTCCCTCGCACCCGCTCCCGGCGCACGCCCAGGATCGCTGGCGCCCGGGTCGTGCGCGGATGCGCACGCCGCTCCCAACCCCTACCGTCACGGGCGCACCCACCTGATCCGCATGCGCCTGATCCGCACGCGCGTGCCCTTCCCACCCCACCCGATCACCGCGCCCGGCAGCGAGCGCTGCCCCGCGCAGCGATCCCCCCCACGGACAGGAGCGAGCGTGCCCGCGATGCCCGAGCCCTTCCAACCGCCCGCTGCGGCCGAGAGCACCAGCGAGCACGAGCGGGCGGGGCGCCTGCCGCAGGCGGTGGTGCTGCTGCTCGCCCTGGCCGGCGCCGTGATCGCCATCGCCGGCGCGCGCGCGTTCTCCGGCACGCTGGGCCCGGCGTTCCTGGCCCTGGTCCTGGTGATCGTCGCCCACCCGGTGCAGGCGTGGCTGCAGCGCCGCCGCGTGCCCGGGTGGGTGGGCACCGCGGCGCTGCTGGGGGTGCTGTACCTGCTGATGCTGGCCATCACCGGCGCCCTGGCCTGGTCCATCGCCCGCCTGGCGCTCTCCCTGCCCGGCTACGCGCCCCGCTTCGCGCAGCTGCAGCAGCAGGCGATGCAGGTGCTGGCGCGCGTGGGCGTGGAGCAGTCGCAGGTCTCCCAGGCGCTGGCCAGCTTCGACACCAGCAGACTGCTCGGCTTCGCCCAAAGCGCCCTGACCCAGCTGAGCGCCGGCGTCTCCGACTTCCTCTTCGTGCTCTTCCTGCTCTTCTTCCTCGCCCTGGACGCGGCCGTCTTCCCCAAGCTGCTGGCCCAGGCCACCTGGAAGCACCCCGACGCCGTGGCCGCGCTGATGAGCTTCGCCGCCGGCACCCGTCGCTTCATGGTCGTCTCCACGATCTTCGGGGCGGTCGTGGCGGTGCTGGACGTGGTGGCGCTGTCCTGGCTGGCGGTGCCGCTGCCGCTGCTGTGGGGCCTGTGGGCGTTTCTGACCAACTACATCGCCAACGTCGGCTTCTTCCTGGGCCTGGTGCCACCGGCGCTGCTGGCCCTGCTGGCCAACGGCCCCACCAACGCCCTTATCGTCGTCGTCGTCTTCACGGTGCTCAACGTGGTCATCCAGGGCCTGGTGCAACCCAGCGTCGTGGGCGGGGCGGTGGGCCTGTCCAGCACGCTGACGTTCCTGTCGGTGGTGTTCTGGGGCTACGTGCTGGGCGCGATCGGCGCGCTGCTGGCGGTGCCGCTGAGCCTGCTGGCGCGCGCGGTGCTGATCGACGCCGACCGCTGCGCGCACTGGCTGCTGCCGCTGATCGCGGGCAACCCCCGCGGGGTGCGCCTGCGCGGGGCCCGCCTGGGCAGGACCGGCCGACGCGGCTCCACGGTGGCACCCGCACCCGCACCAGCCCCCGCACCCGCGCCGGCGCCGGCACCTGCACCCGCACCGCCGCCGGCGGCGCCTGCCCCGCCTGGCGGCCCCGAGCCCCGCTGAGAGGGCCTGCTGCGTGATCAGGCGAGCCGCCACTGACCTGATCGCGCAGCAGACCCGGGCGTGCCCGGCTGCAGCGGGCCGTGCGCACAGGGAGGGGGTGGGCGCACGCACCGCGCGTACCCCCTCCTGCGCGGTGCACACCCGTTCCTGCCCCAGGACCCCAGCGAGATCCTAGCGAGACCCCAGCGAGGTGTGGGACAGGACCGCGCGGGGCACGATTCGGGCATGAGCAGCGAGAACCACCAGCCACGAGCCGATCGTGACGGGGAGGGCCTGGACCTCGACGACGTCACCGAGGAAGCACCCGGTGCACCCGGCGAGGAGGTCCCCGCGCTGCTGGACAGCCTGGGCGTGCAGGGCGTGCAGGCCGCGCAGACCTGGCGCGAGGGGTACCCCTACGACACGAAGATGACTCGCCAGGAGTACGAGCACCTCAAGCGCGGCCTGCAGGTCGAGCTGCTGAAGATGCAGAACTGGGTGAAGCAGCGCGGCGAGAAGGTGCTGCTGGTCTTCGAGGGCCGCGACGCCGCGGGCAAGGGCGGCACCATCAAGCGCTTCACCGAGAACCTCAACCCCCGCGGCGCTCGGGTCGTCGCCCTGGACAAGCCCAGTGAGCGCGAACGCAGCCAGTGGTACTTCCAGCGCTACGTGGCGCACCTGCCCAGCGGCGGTGAGATCGTCCTGTTCGACCGTTCCTGGTACAACCGCGCCGGCGTCGAGCGCGTCATGGGCTTCGCCACGCCGCTGGAGTACCTGGAGTTCATGCGTCAGGTGCCGGACCTGGAGCAGATGTGGGTCCGCAGCGGCATCCGGCTGGTCAAGATGTGGTTCTCGGTCTCCGCCGCCGAGCAGCGGACCCGCTTCGCGCTGCGCGCCGGCGACCCGGTGCGCCGCTGGAAGCTGTCGCCCATGGACCTGCAGTCCTTGGACCGCTGGGAGGAGTACACCCAGGCCAAGGAGGCGATGTTCTTCTACACCGACACCGCCGACGCGCCGTGGACGACGATCCGCAGCAACGACAAGAAGCGGGCCCGCATCGAGGCGATGCGCCACGTGCTCTCCCAGCTCCCCTACGACGGCAAGGACCCCGACGTCGTCGGAGCACCCGATCCGCTGATCGTCGGCCTGGGCCCGGCGGCGCAGATGTTCGAGCAGGGCGAGAACGCCGCTCACGTCTTCCCCTCGTTGCGCGAGCAGCCCTCCGGCACCTGAGGGCCGAGGGTGCGCACCTGGCCGGCGACGTCACGAGGGGGCGCCGGTGGTGCCCACCGGCGATCTGCCGCACCCGCCGGTGCACGTGCGGCAGATCGCGGCTTCGCCTCCTCGCCCCAGGCCGCTCACGCCGACCCGGCGCGAGCGGTGGTCACCGCCGCGCGCAGCCGCGCCCTGGACCCCACCGCCGAGGGTGCAGGGCAGGACGGGCAGGACGGGCAGGACGAGCCGCTGCACGCGCTGCGCGACGCGCCCTGCACCAGCGCAAAACTTCCTCCTCGCCCACCCCGCGGCAGTCGGCAACCTGGGCATCCCCCGGTCGCACCTGGCGCCGACATGAGGGGTGCACCGATCCGCGCAGGATGAGCAGAACCGTGCGCGAGTGCAGCAGGACCCAGCCGGCGCCACGACTGCGCTGACACCCCGGCACCCCGGCACCCCGGCACCCCGGCCGTGACCTGCGCCTTCACCGCCTCACGACACCGCCCTGGACCCGCCAGCCAGCTCCACCACCCGGGCAGGACCCCCGAACGGGGACCGCGTGATCACCGACTCCCCCGGGTGCAGCCGCTCGTCCCCGCGGTACCACGCCGCCAGGTCCGCCTCCGCCGCCGCGTCCCCACCGTCGGCCAAGAGCAGCAGCCGCGCCAGCTCGTCCACCTCCCCCTCCCGCAGCGCCGCCGGGTCCTCCAGCGCGCCCCAGCCGTCCCACAGCAGCAGCTCGTCGCCGAAGCGGTGCGCCACCTCGTACAGCACCTCATCGCGCACGAAACCCGCCCCGCACCACGGCGAGCCGGGCACCACCCCGTACCGGGAGGCGTCCCGCTGACCGCTGCGCCAGCCCAGCCACGCCTGAGCGGCCGTCTCGAACGGCGCCGGGGCACCGATCACGCCACTGGTCGCGGCGCTGGTCGGGGCACCGAGCACGGCACCGCTCGCGCCATCGGTCGCGGCGCCGGTCGGGATGTCGTGCACATCGAAGGTAGCCACCGAAGCGGCTGCGGACCCCTCGACAGCGCCGCGGCCCGTGCCCAGCTCCGGGTCGGCGCGCCGCCAGCGCCCCTGCCACCAGAACTCCACGACGACGTGGTCGTGCGCGAAGCCGGCGGTGAAGTAGTGCGCGAAACCCACCCGGCTGCGCGCGGGCACCCCCCGCTGGCG
Source organism: Kineococcus gurbantunggutensis (assembly GCF_050871925.1). NCBI lineage: Bacteria > Bacillati > Actinomycetota > Actinomycetes > Kineosporiales > Kineosporiaceae > Kineococcus > Kineococcus gurbantunggutensis. The sequence goes on along the minus strand of NZ_JBJLSG010000002.1, from coordinate 1,544 downwards.
CAGCGCAGCGACCACCAGCAGCGCGTGGTCGCGGCAGCACCCGGCCACCCGCTCACCCGGCGCCCGGGGCTGCTGCAGCCCCGTGCCGTGCCGGCGCTGGTCCACCTCCAAGACCACTTCCAGCCAGCGGCTGTCGACCTCGTCCCACCGCGACGCGGACAGGTCGGACAGCTCGGCGCGGTAGTGCGCGATGACGTTGCGCGAGGCGGCGCACACGCTGGCCAGGCCGGCGGGCAGGGCACCCAGCAGCGCGGCGTGCCGGCCGGGGTCGGAGTACGGGCTCTGGCGGGTGAAGTCCTCCAGCGTCACCACGGGTGCGTCCTCTCACGTCGATGACCTGCGGTGTCCTGCGATGTCCTGACCGATCTTCTGATCGATGACCTGCGATGTCCTGATCTGTGACCTGATCGCGTGCTGCACGCACCGGTACCAGCGGGCAAGACCCGGCACCTGAGCACCCCCGCCCGGAATACCAGCGCCCGCCGGTGCAGCACCAGCCGGCAGCGAGCCAGCAACGGGGTTCAGCCGCGCCGCACCCGGTAGGTCGCCACCACCACACCGGTGCCCGTGGTCGTGCTTGACTCCACCTCAAGCTCCAGCGCGCTGCCCTCGAACAGCCGGGTGCCGCACCCGAGCACCACCGGCACCGTGGTCAGCACGAACCGGTCCACCAGGCCGGCCGCGGTCAACGCCCGCACCAGCGAGAGGCTTCCCAGCACCACCAGCTCCCCCTGCCCGCGCTGCTTCAACCCCGCCACCGTGCGCTCGGCCTCACCGGCCAGCAGATAAGAGTTCGGCCACGGCAGGGCGCCCTCGGGGTCGCTGGAGCGGGAGGCGACGTGCTTGGGGGTGCTGCGCAGAACCTGCGTGAACGGGTTCGGCTCGTCGGTGCTCAGCCAGTGCCCCACCAGGTCGTGGTAGGTGCGCCGCCCGAAGAGCATCGCGGTGGTCGGACCCTGCCCGCCCATCGCCGCCTGCACCGCCTCGGGGTCCTTCGCCAGCGCCCGCGTCGCCCACCCACCCGCCTCGAAGCCGCCGCGGGTGTCCTCATCGGCACGCCCCGGGGACTGCGCCACCCCGTCCAGGGAGACGCTGGCCACCACCACCAGCTCGTGCACGCCGCTCCTCCTGCACCTCGCCGAGCACCGCCGCTGCGGCGCGCACGCTGGCACGCCGCACCGGTACCTGTCGAGGAGGTGACCACACCGACGGGCAAGACTCACCGGCCCGCACGCTCCAAGCGCACCCCGGCACCTCGGCACCCCGGCTGGTCGTGACCCAGTCAACTGGCTCACGACCAGCGAGTCCGAAAAAGCAGGTCATGATCACGCGAGTCCGGAGAAGCGGGCCGAGCTCCTGGGGGATGTCGTGTACACCTCGCCTACGCGTCGTCCGCGAGCAACGCGGTGATCTCTTCCGCGCTCTGCGGGCGGGCCAGGTGGTAGCCCTGCAGCAGCCGCACCCCCGCACCGGCCAGGTGCTCGCGCTGGGCCTGGTTCTCCACCCCCTCGGCGATCACCCGCACGCCCAGGCTGGCGGCAACC
>NZ_JBJLSG010000001.1:0-85100 GCF_050871925.1 Kineococcus gurbantunggutensis | reverse complement strand
GCGGCCCCTGGTGGAGCTGACGGTGGGGGAGCGGGTCGTCTGCGCGTGACGCCCGGGTCCCCCCGGCCCCCGCGCGGGGGCCGGGGGGACCGTTCAGGCCGGCTCGGGCCCGGTGCTCAGTCCAGCTCGCGCCCGGCGAACAGCGCCGCTGCGTCGCGCAGCAGCTCCGCCGTGCCCGGCCCGAACGCCTCGTACGCGGCGCGGAAGCGCTCGTCCTGCACGTACGTCGCCGTCAGGCCCCGGTACTGCTCGGCGCCGGGGGTCCAGAACAGCGAGACCCAGGCGTGGTGCCGGCGCACCAGCTCCTGCACGTCCGCGTCGCCGGGCGCGGCCCCGCGCGCGGCGGCGGCGGCGAACCCGCGCCCGATCGCGTCGGCCTCCGCGCCGTGCGCGGCGCGCCCGTCCACGCCCAGCTCGCGCCAGGCGCGCTGGGCGTCCTCGTGCGCCTCGCGCCCCCAGCGCTGCACCACCTCCTCCTCGTAGCGGCTCGCGTCGAAGCCCTCGAAGCTCGTCGTCACGTCCAGCTCCTCCCCCTGCTCGGTCCTGCGGACGGTCTCGCGCACCGAGGCCGCCAGCCGGTGCAGCCGCGCGGCCTCCCGCTCGAGGAGCTCGGCGTGGGCGCGCAGCGCCTGCACCGCGTCGGTGCGCTCGTCGAGCACCCCGGCGATCGCGCCCAGCCCCAGGCCCAGCTCCCGCAGCAGCAGGATCCGCTGGTACCGGCGCAGGGCCGCGTCGTCGTAGTAGCGGTAGCCGTTGGCGCCGACCCGGCTGGGTGCGAGCAGCCCGACGTCGCCGTAGTGCCGCAGCGTCCTGCTCGTCGTCCCCGTCGCCCGCGCGACCTGGTGGATCGTCCACTCCACGGCTGACCTCCCGAACCCCTCGGTGAGGACGCTAGGAGTTGACGCTGCGGCAGGGTCAAGCCCGTCGGCGGCCCGGCGGCCGTAGCCTCCCGGCGTGGACACCCCCGCGACCTCCCCCGCGCCCTCCCCCGCGGCCTCCCCCGCGCCCCCGCCCGCCCACGTGCCCGTCGCGACGCTGACCCGCGGCGGGCTGGTGGAGTCCGTGCACCACGGCTCGGTGGCGGTCGTCGGCGCCGACGGCGCGCTGCTGGCCGCCGTCGGCGACGTCGCCTCCCCGGTGTACCCGCGCTCGGCGCTCAAGCCGCTGCAGGCGGTGGCGATGGTGCGCAGCGGGCTGGACCTGCCGCCGGACCTGCTGGCGCTGGCGTGCGCGAGCCACTCCGGCGGCGAGGAGCACCTGAGCCGGGTGCGCCGGGTGCTGGAGCTGGGCGGGCTGGGGCCGGGCGACCTGCGCAACACCCCGGACCTGCCGATCGGCGAGGCCGAGCGGGCGGCGTGGACCGCGGCCGGGCGCGGGCCGCAGCCGCTGGCGCAGAACTGCTCGGGCAAGCACGCGGCGATGCTGCTGACGTGCCGCACCGCCGGCTGGAGCACCGCCGGCTACCTGGACCCCGACCACCCGCTGCAGCGGCGCGTGGTGCAGACCGTCGCCGACCTGTGCGGCGAGCCGGCGGTGCACCCGACGGCCGACGGGTGCGGCGCACCGCTGGTGGCGGTGTCCCTGCTGGGCCTGGCGCGGGCGCTGGCCCGGATCGCCGGCGCCGCGCCGGGCACGCCGGAGGGCCGCGTGGCCGAGGCGATGCGGGTGCACCCGGAGCTCGTGGCCGGGGAGGGCCGCGACACCACCGCGCTGGCGCGGGCGGTGCCGGGGCTGGTGACCAAGGACGGCGCCGAGGCGGTGCAGGTCGCCGCGACGGCGGCCGGCGCGGTGGCGCTGAAGGTCGGCGACGGCGGCGGCCGCGCGCGGGTGCCGGTGGCCTGCGCGGCGCTGGAGCTGCTGGGCGTGGACCCGGGCGCGCTGCGCCCGCTGGCCGCCGTCCCGGTGCTCGGCGGGGGCCGCCCGGTGGGCGAGCTGCGCGCGCTGGCGCTGCGACCCGCGCCGGCTTGACCGCCCACCCCCCGGCCCCCTAGACACGCGGGGAGACCGGGCAGCGGGCCGGCGGGGTCGCACGGCCGGGCGCGGGGCGCGGGCCGGGCCCGCGGCGGCGGACAGGAGGGGCGTGCGCATCGAACGCGCCGTCGTGGTGCTGCCCGTGCTGGCCGGTGACGCGGGGCTGCTCGACGACTGCCTGGAGCAGCTCGTGGCCGCCGCCGACGAGGCCTCGGCGGCCGGGGTGCCCACCGCGCTGGTGCCGGTGCTGGCGCCGGGCTCGGGCGCCGCGCGCCTGCTGGCCTCCTGGGAGCCGCTGGTGGCGCTGCTGGACGGGGTGGAGCTGCGCCCGGTGCGGCTGGGCGCCGCACCGGGCGCGCGGGACGCCGACGCGGTGCTGGCCGCGGGCGCCGTCGCCGCGGCGGCGCGCGAGGCCCGGCCGTCGGCGGTGGTGGTGCTGGTGACGGCCCCGCACGTGGCCGTGGGCAGCCGGTGGATCACCGAGCACGTGCACCACCACGCGGGCGGGGCGCAGGCCACGACCGGACCGGTGCGCGGCGCGAGCGGCGCGCACCCGGCCCGCCTGAACCTGGCGCTGCGCGCGGACCTGCTGCGCCGCTGCGGGTCCGCGGCCCTGCACGGGGCCGGGGACCGGCCGGTGGTGCACGCCCTGACGCCGTCGGTGGGGCTGCTGACCGCCGGTCAGCCCGCGTCCTCCTGACCCTCGCCGCCGGCGCCGCGGCCCCGGCGCGGGTCGCGGGCCAGGACCGCAAGCAGCTCCTGGCGGCAGCGCTCCAGCGCGTCGCCGGCGGCGCGCACGTCCTCGGCGCGGCCGGTCACCGCGACCTGCTGCAGCAGCACCGCGACCTGCCGGAGCTGGCCGAACGTCTCCTCGAACCCCTCGCGCGGGCCGGGGCCGTCCAGGCCCTCCCAGGGCGCCGGCGCGCCGGCGAGGTGCTCCTCGACGTGGCGGCGGCCCTGCTCGGTGAGGGAGAAGCGCTTGGGGTCGGCGGGGTCGGGGGCGATCAGGCCCTCGTCCTGGAGCTGCTGCAGGGTGGGGTAGACCGAGCCGGGGCTGGGCTTCCAGGCGCCGCCGCTGCGGCGCTCGACCTCGCCGATGACGCGGTAGCCGTTGCTGGGGCCCTCGGCGAGCAGGACCAGCACGGCGGCGCGCACGTCGCCCCGGGGGCGCCGGCCGCGGCCGCCGCGCCCGTGGCCGCCGAACGGCCAGCCGGGCCCGCCGAACCCGGGCCCGCCGAAGCCGGGGCCGCCGAAGCCCTCGTGGCCGCCGAACCCGCGCGGGCCGCCGCGGCCGAACGGGCCGGGGCCGCCGGGGTGGTGGCCGCGGTGACCGCCGCGGCGCGGGCCCTCGGGGACGTCGAAGAACCTGTCGAACCTCATGGTGCACCTCCGTGGTGGAGCGCAGCACGGTGCCGCGCTCGATACATCAACGATACATCGCTGACGTATCGAGCGCTACGTCCCCGGCCGGAGGAGCCCCGGGCGGCGGGTGCTCGGGCGGCGGGTGCTCGGGCGGCGGGTGCTCGGTCAGCACGCCCAGCCCGATCGCCGCGGCCGGCAGCACCTGCAGCACCGGCACCCGCTGCAGCAGCCGCAGCACCGCCGGCGCGCGCACCGGCCCCTCGCGCCCCAGCGAGGCCTCCAGCACCCGCCGGTGCGCCACGCGCTGCGCCGCCTGCGTCAGCGCCACCGGCAGCCACCGCCGCCGCCGCACCCGCGCCAGCTCCCGCGGGGAGGGCCGGCCCCGGCGCAGCGGCCCCGCCAGCAGCCGCGCGGCGGCGACCGCGTCCTGCACGGCGAGGTTCACCCCCACCCCGCCCACCGGCGACATCGCGTGGGCGGCGTCGCCGACCACGAGCAGCCCGTCGCGGTGCCAGCGCCGCAGCCGGTCGACGCGCACCCGCAGCACGTGCAGGTCCCCCGTGGAGGTCAGGTGCCCCACCACGCCCGCCAGGTCCGGCAGCAGCCGCGCCACGTCCGCGCGGAAGGCCGACAGCCCGCGCTCGCGCACCGCCTCGAGGCCGCCGGCCGGCACCACGTACGCGCACTGCAGGTGGGTGCCGCGGTCGAGCACCACGGCGAACCGGCCCGCCGACAGCCGCGCCCCCGTCGGCGGCACCGCCCCCGCCGGCCGCGGCAGCCGGAACCACAGCACGTCCACGCCCACCCCGAACACCCGCAGCGGCAGCCCCGCCGCCGCCCGCAGCACCGACCCGCGCCCGTCCGCGGCGACCGTCAGCGCCGCGCGCACCTCGTGCTCGGCCCCGTCCGCCGCGCGGTAGCGCAGCCCCGCCACCCGCCCGCCCTCGTGCAGCAGCCCGAGCACCCGCGCACCGGTGCGCAGCTCGAAGCCCGGGTGGCGCCGGGCGCTGGAGGCCAGCAGGTCCAGGAAGTCCCACTGCGGCACCAGCGCCAGGAACGGGAAGCGCCCCGGCAGCCGGGAGAAGTCCGCGACGGTGAACGTGCCGTCGTCGGTGGTCGCGCTCGCGCGCTCGACCCGGGCGTGCGGCAGGCGCAGGAACTCCTCCGCCAGGCCCAGCTCGTCCAGCAGCCGCAGCGTGGAGGGGTGCACGGTGTCGCCGCGGAAGTCGCGCAGGAAGTCCTCGTGCTTCTCCAGCACCAGGACCCGCACCCCCGCGCGGGCCAGCAGCAGCCCCAGCACCACCCCGGCCGGCCCGCCGCCCGCCACGACGCAGGGCAGCTCCCCGGCCGCGCCGCCCGCGCCGGCGCCGGGCGGGTCGTCCCGGTCGCCCCGGTCGCCCCCGTCGTCCTCGTCGCCGGTCCCCGCGCGCACCGCGCCCTCCCGCGCCGGGCGGCCCGGTGCCGCACCACGGCGCCCCCAGCCTGGCACCGCGGCGCCGCCGCGTCACCGGTCCAGCCCGGGCGCTGCGGCTCGGGCCCTCCGGCTCAGGCGGTCCCGGTGGACGGCCCGGTGGACGGCCCGGCGGGCCCGACGGCCAGCCGGTCCCGCTCGGCGCGCGCCCAGGCCAGCGCCTCCCCGGCCGGCAGCGGCCGCGCGAACAGGTACCCCTGCAGCTCGTCGCACCCCATCGCGCGCAGCCGCTCGGCGGTGCGCGCGTCCTCCACGCCCTCGGCGACGACGACCAGCCCCAGCCGGTGCGCCAGCGCGATGACGGAGGAGACGATGACCTCGTCCTCGGGGTGGGCCATCAGGTCGCTGACGAACTGCCGGTCCACCTTCAGCTCGTGCACCGCCAGGCCGCGCAGGTGCACCAGGCTCGTCGCGCCGGCGCCGAAGTCGTCCACCGAGACGCGCACGCCGCGCTCGCGCAGGCGCTGCACGGTGCGCCGCGCCCCCGCCGGGTCGACCACGATCGCCGTCTCGGTGATCTCCAGCACGAGCTGCTCCGCCGGCCAGCGCGTCAGCGCCAGGGCCTCCTCGACCATGCCCAGCAGGCCCTCGTCCAGGCTGGCGGCGCTGATGTTCACCGAGACCGTCGTGTCCAGGCCCTGCGCCCGCCAGGTGGCGACCTGCCGCACGGCGGTCAGCAGCACCCAGCGGGTGAGGGCGTGGATCAGGCGGGTGCGCTCCACGAACGGCAGGAACGCCGCCGGCGGCAGCAGGCCGCGCACGGGGTGCTGCCAGCGCACCAGCGCCTCGAAGCCCAGCAGCCGCCCGTCGCCGCCCACCTTGGGCTGGTAGTGGACGACGAGCTGGTCCTCCTCCATCGCCTGCCGCAGCTGCCCGAGGACCTCCAGGGCGCCGGTGGAGTGCGGGTCGCTGTCGGCGGCGTAGCGCAGCACGCCGGCGCGGGCGCGCTTGGCCGCGTACATGGCCACGTCGGCGTGCTGCAGCAGCTCGTCCGCGGAGGCGCCGTCGTCGCCGGCCACGGCGATGCCGATGCTGCCCTGCACGTCCAGCGGCACCTCGCCGGAGGAGAAGCCGCCGATGGACAGCGCGGCCAGCAGCCGCTTGGCCAGCACCTCCAGCTCGGCGCCGTCGGCGGGCGAGGGCACCAGGACCGCGAACTCGTCGCCGCCCAGGCGGGTGACCTGCGCCTGCGGGCCCGCGGTGCGCTGCAGGACGGAGGCGACCTGGCGCAGCAGCACGTCCCCGGCGGAGTGGCCGAGGGTGTCGTTGACGTCCTTGAAGCCGTCCAGGTCCAGCAGCAGCAGGCCGGGCGAGCCGCCGGAGGCCAGCAGCCGGGTCAGCCGCTGCACCAGCGCGGTGCGGTTGCCCAGGCCGGTGAGGGTGTCCGTCAGCGCCACCTCGGCGCTGCGCCGGTCGCGCTGGCGCGCGACGGCGGCCAGCGCGAGCGCGGCCAGCACCGTCACGACGACCACGGTCGTCCAGGCGGTCCAGGCGGCGTCCACGTGAACCCATCGGCACGCCGGGGCCCGCTCCTGAACGGGCCGGTCGGGTGACCCCGCGCCGGGCCGGGCGCGGGGCCGGGCGCGGGGCCGGGCGGGTGCGCCGGGTCAGGCGCCGGCGGGCACGTTCCAGCGGGTCAGCACGGGGCGGCCGTGCTCGCGGCCCAGCTCGCTCCAGGTGCCCGCGTCCAGCGCGAACAGCGCCCCGGCCGTGGGCGACAGGCCCAGCCAGCACGCCGCCAGCACCCGCAGGAAGTGCCCGTGCGCGACGAGCACCACGTCCCCGCCGCCCTCGCCGTCCCCGCCGCCCTCGGCGGCCGCGGCGCGGGCCAGGACGGCGCGGGCGCGCACGGCCACCTGCTGCACCGTCTCGCCCGGGGTGGCGCCGGGCACGACGCCGTCGTGCCACACCGACCAGGGCCGGCCCAGCTCCTCGGAGATCTCCGCGGTGGTGCGCCCCTCGTACCCGCCGTAGTCCCACTCCACGAGGTCCTCGTCGACCTCGACGGGGGCGGCGGCGGCCAGGCCGGCCAGCTCGGCGGTGCGGCGGGCCCTGGTGCGCGGGCTGGTCAGCACCAGGGCGGGCCGGCGGTCGGCGAAGGCCGGCGCGAGGGCCCGCGCCTGCTGCTCGCCCACCTCGGTCAGCGGGACGTCGGTGGCACCGGTGTGCTGCCCCGACAGGCTCCAGGCGGTCTGTCCGTGGCGGACGACGAGGATCGACACCCGGTGGACGGTAGCCGCCCCGTGCGGCCGCGGCCCCCCCGGTGGTGAGATGTGCCCCGTGACCGAGAACACCAGCCCCTCCCCGGACGCGCCCTTCGGCGACGTGCTGACCGCCAACGCCGCCTACGCGCAGACGTTCACCGACCCGGGCCGCCCCGGCGTCGCCGGCCGCGGCCTGGCCGTCATGACGTGCATGGACTCGCGCATCGACCCGCTGGGGGCGCTGGGCCTGGTGCCCGGCGACGCGAAGATCCTGCGCAACGCCGGCGCCCGCGTCACCGACGACGTGCTGCGCACGCTCGTGCTGGCCACCTACCTGCTCGGCGTGCGGCGCGTGCTGGTGCTGGCCCACACCGACTGCGGCATGACGAAGAACACCGACGACGACGTGCACGCCAAGGTGCTGGCGCAGGGCGTGGACTCGCGCAGCATCGACTTCCGCACCATCGCCGACCAGGAGGCCACGCTCGTGCACGACGTGCAGCGCATCCGCTCCTGGCCGTTCCTGCCCGCGGGGATGCCGGTGGCCGGCGGAATTTACGACGTGCGCAGCGGGCGCGTGCGCATCGTCGTGGAGGCGGACCAGACCGCCGAGGAGCCGCCGGGGGCCGGGGCGCGCTGAGGCGCGCGGGCCGGGCGGGGGGACGCGCGTGCCGGGGCCCATCCAGTCCGTGGAGCGGGCCGCGGCCGTGCTGCGCCTGCTCTCCGGCGCCGGGCGCGGCCTGGGCGTGGTGGAGGTCGGCAACGCCCTGGGCCTGGCCAAGACGACCGCCCACGGCCTGCTGCGCACCCTGGTCGACGTGGGCTTCGTGGTGCAGGACGAGGACGGCGACTACCGCGCCTCCCCCGCGCTGGCGGACCTGGGCCGCCCGCGCACCGGCGCGGACGACCTGCGCGCGCACGCGGTGAACTGGGCGGACTCGCTGGCCGCGCGCACCGGGGAGTCCGTGCGGCTGGCGGTGCTGCAGGGCGGGCGGGCGGTGGTGGTGCACCACGTCTTCCGCCCCGACGACAGCGCGCAGGAGCTCACCACCGGCGCGAGCCTGCCGGCGCACGCGTGCGCGCTGGGCAAGGTGCTGCTGGCCTCGGCGCCGGTGCGCCTGCGCGGGCGGCTGCCGGCGATGACGGCGCGCACGGTCACCGACGCGGCGGTGCTGCGCCGCACGCTGGCGGCGGTGCGCGAGCAGGGCTGGGCGCTGGAGGTGGACGAGCTGACCGCCGGGGTGTCGGGCGTGGCCGCCCCGGTGCGCGACCGCGGCGGGCCGGTGGTGGGCGCCATCGGCGTGGACGGGGCCACCGAGCGGCTGGTGGACACCCGCGGCCGGCCGCGGGCCGGGATCGTGCCGGCGGTGCGCCAGGCGGCGCGGGCGATCTCGCGCGGCCTGGGCGCGCGCGGGGAGTAGGCCGCCCGGGCGACCCCGCGGCCGGGGTGCGCGGGGCGGGCGGGCCGTGCCCTGCGGATCGCCCCCGGGTGTGGTTCGCTGCCGTGGTGCGGGACCCGGGCGCCCCCGGGGCGGCACCGATGGCGGACGACCGGAAGGACCCTCCCGTGAGCGGTGGACTCGTGGCCCTGCTGGACGACGTGGCCGTGCTGGCGCGGGCGGCCGCGGCCTCCGTGGACGACGTGGCCGCCGCCGCTGGCCGCGCCAGCGTGAAGGCCGCCGGCGTCGTCGTCGACGACACGGCCGTCACCCCGCAGTACGTGCGCGGGCTGACCGCCGACCGCGAGCTGCCGATCGTGCGGCGCATCGCGCTGGGCTCGCTGCGCAACAAGCTGCTGATCATCCTGCCCGCGGTGCTGCTGCTCAGCCAGTTCCTGCCGTTCCTGCTCACCCCGATCCTCATGCTCGGCGGCGCCTACCTCTGCTACGAGGGCGCGGAGAAGGTGTGGGGCAAGCTGCGCGGCCACGAGCACGGCCACGGCGGCGGCGACGCGCTGCCGGACGAGAGGACCATCGTCTCCGGAGCGGTGCGCACCGACTTCATCCTGTCGGCCGAGATCATGGTCATCTCGCTCAACGAGGTCACCGACCAGCCGTTCCTGTCCCGGGCGGTGATCCTCGCGCTCGTCGGGGCCCTGATCACCGTCCTGGTGTACGGCGTGGTCGGCCTGATCGTGAAGATGGACGACGTCGGGCTGCGCCTGGCCCAGCTGCCGCGCCCGGCGACGGCGCGCTTCGGGCGCGGCCTGGTGGCGGCGATGCCGCGGCTGCTGACCGTCCTGACCGTGGTGGGCACCGCCGCGATGCTGTGGGTCGGCGGCCACATCCTGCTGGTGGGGGCGGACGAGCTGGGCCTGCACGGCCCCTACGGGCTCGTGCACCACGCCGAGGAGGCCGCCCACGGGGCCACCGGCGCCCTGGGCGGCGTGGTGGGCTGGCTCGTCAACACCCTGGCCAGCGCGGTCGTCGGGCTCGTCGTCGGCGCGGTGGTCCTGGCGGTGCTCACCCCGCTGCTGCACCGCCGCCGGGCGGGCGCCGGGCACGGCGACGCCCACGGCGCCGAGCACGGCGACGCCCACGGCGCCGAGCACGGCACCGGGCACGGCGACGCGCGCGGCACCGCCGGCGGGGGCGCGGCGCACTAGGCCCACCGGGTCGGCGCGGGCCGTCGCGCCCCGCCGGGCGCGAAGCGTGGGGCAGGATGACGCGCGTGACGACGCGGGCGACGACGGCCCTGGACGGCGCGGAGCAGCGCCCGGAGCACCGCGGGTACGTCGTGGCGGTCGACCAGGGCACGACGTCGACGCGCTGCATCCTCTTCGACCACGCCGGGCGCCTGGTGGCCGTCGCCCAGCGCGAGCACCGCCAGCACTACCCGCGCCCGGGCTGGGTGGAGCACGACGCGGCGCGCATCTGGGCCGACGTCGCCCGCCTGGTGCCGCAGGCGATGGCGCAGGTGGAGGCGGGCCCGGCCGACGTGGTCGCCGTGGGCGTGGCCAACCAGCGCGAGACGGTGGTGGCCTGGGACCGGCGCACCGGCGAGCCCGTCGGGCCGGCGATCGTGTGGCAGGACACCCGCACCGCCGCGCTGGTGGAGGAGATGGCCGCCGAGGGCGGCGCGGAGCGCTTCGCGCACGTGTGCGGGCTGCCGCTGGCGCCGTACTTCGCCGGCCCGCGCATGGCGTGGATGCTGCGCCGGGACGAGCGGCTGCGCCGGCGCGCCCGCGCCGGGGACGTGCTGTTCGGGACGGTGGACTCCTGGCTGGTGTGGAAGCTGACCGGCGGCCCCGACGGCGGCGAGCACGTCACCGACGTGACCAACGCCAGCCGCACGATGCTCATGGACCTGCGCACCCTGGACTGGTCGCCGGAGCTGCTGGAGGCGTTCGGGGTGCCGCGCGCGGCGCTGCCGCGGATCGTGCCCAGCTCCCACGTGTACGGCCGGGCCCGCGCGGTGGTGCCCGGCGCGCGCATCGCCGCGGCGCTGGGCGACCAGCAGGCGGCGCTGTTCGGGCAGACGTGCTTCTCCCCCGGGGAGGCGAAGTGCACGTACGGCACGGGCGGGTTCCTGCTGATGAACACCGGCACCGAGGTGCCGCGCTCCTCGCACGGGCTGCTGACCACGGTGGCGCACCGCATCGGCGACGAGCCGCCCGCGTACGCGCTGGAGGGCTCCATCGCCGTGACGGGCGCGCTGGTGCAGTGGCTGCGCGACAACCTCGGGCTGATCTCCACGGCGCCGGAGGTGGAGTCGCTGGCGCGCACGGTGCCCGACAACGGCGGCTGCTACTTCGTGCCGGCGTTCTCCGGGCTGTTCGCCCCGCACTGGCGCGCGGAGGCGCGCGGGCTGATCATCGGCCTGACCTCGTTCGTCACCAAGGGGCACGTCGCGCGGGCGGTGCTGGAGGCCACGGCGTGGCAGACCCGCGAGGTCGTCGAGGCGGTGGAGGCGGACTCCGGGCTGCGGCTGTCCTCGCTGCGGGTGGACGGCGGCATGACCTCCAACAACCTGCTGATGCAGACGGTCGCGGACGTGCTGGACGTGCCGGTGGTGCGCCCGATGGTCTCCGAGACGGTCTCGCTGGGCGCGGCGTACGCCGCCGGGCTGGCGGTGGGCTTCTGGCCCGACACGCAGGCCCTGCGCCGGCGCTGGCACCGCGCCGCGCAGTGGTCCCCGGCGATGGCCGCCGGCGAGCGCGAGCGCGGCTGGGAGGACTGGCAGGAGGCGGTGCGCCGCACGTTCGGGTGGGCGCGGCGCGCGGGCGGCTGAGCGCCGGCGGGGCCGCTCAGCCCCGCACGACCCCGCGGATCCCGCCGCCGACCAGCGTGGCCACGTTGACCATGGCGTTGGGCAGGGTCAGCCCGCCGGGGGCGGCCACGTAGCAGGTGCGCCACTGCGGGTGGAAGCCCTCCTTGAACTTGCGCAGGCCCTTGAAGTTGTAGAACTGCTCGCCGTGGGTCCACAGCAGGTGCCCGATCCGGTCCCAGAAGGGGGCGGTGGCGTCGGTGCGCAGCCCCGACAGGGGCGCCATCCCCAGGTTGAACGAGGTGAAGCCGTTCTCCCGGGCCCACAGCACGCACTCGACGAAGAGGAAGGTCATCACGGTGCGGGGCCCGTCGGGCAGGCGGCGCATCAGGTCGACCTGCACCTCGCGGCCGTCCGCGCCGGTCCACAGGGTCGCGAAGGCGGTGATGCGCCCCTCCTCGCGCACCACGACCAGCGGGAAGCGGGAGACGTACTCCTCGTCGAAGGCGCCCAGGGAGAAGCGCTTCTCCTTGCCGTTGCGGTGCGTCAGCCAGGCGTCGGAGACCGCGCGCAGCTCCGGCAGCAGCGGCGCGACGTCGCCGGGGGCGACGAAGTCGACCGTCATGCCCAGGCGCTGGGACTTGTTGCGGCAGTTGCGCAGGTTCACCCGCGCCCGCCCGGCGAGGGTGAAGTCCGCCAGCGGGACGACGGCCTCCTCCCCCAGCTTGGCCAGGCTGAGCCCGCACTCGCGGTACAGGTCGGCGTGGTCGGGCAGCACGTTGTAGAAGACGGGCCGGCCGCCGTGGCGGTCGACCTCCTCGACGAAGCTCCAGACCAGCTCGCGGAACTCGGCCGGCTCGCCCACCGGGTCCCCCATCACCACCCAGCTGCGCCCCTCGACCTGGTACATGAGGAAGGCGGTGCCGGCGGGGCTGAAGTGGAAGCGCTTGTCGCCGGTGAAGGCCAGGTGGGAGGTGCAGCGCCCGGCGCGGGCGACGATGTCCGCCACCCGGGCCGCCTCGACGTCGCAGGCGCTGCGCGGGGCCGGGGCCGCCGGCGCGAGGACGCGGCGCGCGCCGAGCAGGACCCCGACGGTGCCGGCGGCGATCGCCAGGCGGTCCGCCCCGGTGGTCTGGCCGGAGACCGAGGCCGCCCACAGGGGCGCGTCGACCGCGCCGCCCAGCCCGCTGAGCTCGTGCCACCACACGGCCGCCCCGACGAGCACGGCCGCGGTGACCGGCCACAGCGGGTTGCGCGGCCGGGACAGCGGGGCGCCGCGGTAGAACGCCGGGCGCGCCGGCACCAGCAGGGCGGTGAGCACGGCGGTCACCGCGGAGAGCACCAGGTCGCCGTGGGCGGCGGCCAGCACCGTGACGCCGGCCAGGAGGGCGACGGTGGCCGCCCAGGCGCTGCTGAGCCGGCGGTGCAGGCCGCGGGCCGTGAGCAGGGCGGCCAGCCCGGCCAGGCTGGTGGTGACGGCCGAGACGTCCAGGTCCCGGGAGCCGGGCAGGTCCCCCACCAGCAGCATGAACACCCCGGCCCCGGCGACGCCCAGCGCGAGCACCGAGGGCGTGAGCACCGACGGGGTGAGCACCGGCGCGCGGCGCCCGGAGGGGCCGGCGGGCCCGGGGGACGCGGCGGGCGCGGGGGCCGCCTCGGCGGCGGTGCGGGCGGGCTCGTGCGCCGCCGCGCCGCGGCGGGCCTCGTGCACGACGAGGAGCACGGCGGCCAGCAGCAGCGGCAGCACGAAGTAGCACAGCCGGTAGGCCACCAGCGCCACGGCGAGCCCCGCGGGCGAGGTCGTCGAGCCGACGAGCACCACCAGCACCGACTCGAAGACGCCCAGCCCGCCGGGCACGTTGCTCACCAGCCCGGCGACCGTGGCGATCGCGAAGGCGACGGCGAAGGGCAGGAACGCGATCCGGTCCCCGGCGGGCAGCAGGACGTGCAGGGCCGCGGCCATGGTCAGCCACTCGAACGTCGACAGCGCGACCTGCGCCGCCGCCAGGCGGCGCGAGGGCCGGTCCACGCGCCAGCCGCGCCAGCCGACCGAGCGCCCGGCGCCCGCCCACAGCAGGTAGCCCGCCACGGAGGCCAGCAGCAGCGCGCCCACGGCGGCGACGGCCGCGCCGGGCAGGTGCAGCGCCCGGCCGACGCCGGCCGGGTCGTGCAGCATCCCGCCGCCGGCCAGGACCGCGGCGCCCAGCACCAGGGTGACCAGGTTGAAGCCGATGATCCGGGTGATGGCGAAGGCGGGGACCTGCCAGCCGGAGTACACGCGCGCCCGCAGCGCCGAGCCCACCACGGCGGAGGCGCCCAGGTTGTTGCCGAAGGCGGTGGCGATGAACGAGGCCAGGCCGTAGCGGCGGTAGGGCAGGCGGTGCTCGACGTAGCGCAGCGCCAGCGCGTCGTAGCCGGTCATCGCCAGGTACGAGGTCGCGGTCGCGGCGAGGGCGGCCAGCACGGCGCCCGGGCCGAGGGCGACCAGGTCGGCGCCCAGCTCCGTCCAGGAGCAGTCGCGGAAGGTCCGGTGCAGCAGCGCCACGGACGCGGCGAGCAGCCCGAGCACGAGCAGGGGGGCGAGCAGGCGGCGCGCCGTGCCGACCGGCCGACTGGGCGAGGAGCTCACGCTCCAGCAGTCGGCATCCCGGGGCCCGTCCTTGAAGCGGGGGCGCCGGCGGGGCGGGGGCGGGGCTGCGCGGGCGGCTCCCCGCGGGGCGCGCGCAGCGCGCGGTGTGCCAGTCTGCGGAGCCGTGAGCGCACTGTTCGACGTCTCCGGCCGGCTGGCGCTGGTCACCGGGTCCTCGCGCGGTCTGGGCCGCGCCATGGCGGGCGGGCTGGCGGAGGCCGGCGCGCGCGTGGTGCTGCACGGGCGCGACCGGGAGCAGCTGCACCGCGCGCAGGAGGAGCTGGCCCGGCGCACCGGCACGGCCCCGGCGGTGGTGAGCTTCGACGTCACCGACGCCGCCGCGGTCGCCGAGGGCGTGGCGGCGCTGGTCGCCGAGCACGGCGCGCCGGACGTGCTGGTGAACAACGCCGGCATCCAGCGGCGCGCGCCGTTCGACGAGTTCGACCCCGCCGACTGGGACGCGCTGGTGGCGGCGAACCTGTCCAGCGTCTTCCACGTCTCGCGCGCAGTGGTGCCGCACATGGTGGCGCGCGGGTCGGGCAAGGTCGTCAACGTCGCCTCGGTGCAGTCGGTGCTGGCGCGGCGCACGATCGCGCCGTACACCGCCACCAAGGGCGGGGTGGCGCTGCTCACCAAGGGCATGGCGGCGGACCTGACGGGCCGCGGGGTGCAGGTGAACGCCATCTCCCCGGGCTACTTCGCCACCGAGATGAACGCCGCGCTCGTCGCGGACGAGGCGTTCACCGCGTGGGTGGAGCAGCGCACCCCGGCGGGCCGCTGGGGCCGGGTGGAGGAGCTGCTGGGCACGCTGATCTACCTGTGCTCGGACGCGTCGAGCTTCGTGTCCGGGCAGAACGTCGTCGTCGACGGCGGCATGACGTCGGTGCTGTGAGGGCTGGGCAGAGGGCCGGGCAGAGGGTCGTGGAGAGGGGCGGGTGCGCGCGGTGAGGGCGATCAGGGTGCACGGGGCGGGCGACCTGCGCGAGGAGGAGGTGCCGGACCCGCGGACCGGTCCCGGGCGGGTGCGCCTGCGCGTGGCGTACGCGGGGATCTGCGGCTCGGACCTGCACTACTTCGCGCACGGCGCGAACGGCGAGTTCGTGGTGCGCGAGCCGCTGGTGCCCGGTCACGAGGTCTCCGGCACGGTGGACGAGGACCCCTCCGGGGAGCTAGCGCCGGGCACGCCGGTGACGGTGCACCCGGCGACGTTCGGCCCGGCGGCCGACGGCCTGGAGGGGCACCCGCACCTGCGCCCGGGCGGTTCGTACCTGGGCAGCGCCTCCACGTGGCCGCACACCCAGGGCGGGATGAGCGAGCTGCTCGTCGTCGACCGCTCGATGGTGCGCGTGCTGCCGCCGGGGTTGCCGCTGCGCCGGGCGGCGCTGGCCGAGCCGCTGGCGGTGGCGCTGCACGCGGTGCGCGTGGCCGGCGACGTGGCGGGCAGGCGGGTGCTGGTGTCCGGCTCGGGGCCGATCGGGCTGCTGACGGCGGCCGCGGCCCTGGTGCGCGGGGCCGGCGAGGTCGTGGCCACCGACGTGCTGGCCGGGCCGCTGGAGCGGGCGCGCGCCCTGGGCGTGCACGGCACGGTGCGCGTGGGCGAGCAGGAGGTGCCCGCGGAGGCGTTCGACGTGGTGCTGGAGTGCTCGGGGGTGCCGGCCGCGGTGGGCACGGCGCTGAGCGCGGCCCGGCGCGCCGGGGTGGTCGTGCAGGTCGGCATGGTGCCGAACGAGCCGCGCCCGCTGAACCTGGCGCCGCTGGTGTCCAAGGAGCTGCAGCTGCGCGGCACGTTCCGCTTCGCCGACGAGATCGACGAGGCGGTGCGGGTGCTGGCCGAGCGCCCCGACCTGGAGCGGGTGGTCACCCACGAGGTGCCCGCGGCGTCGGTGGCGGAGGCGTTCGCGGTGGCGGCGGACTCGCAGGCCTCGGGGAAGGTGCTCGTGGCGCTCTGGCGCTGAGCGCGGGCTCAGCTGCCGGTGCCGGTGTAGCGGCCGGGGCGGTGGTTCATCGACAGCACGAGGTTGAGGACCACCGCGCCGGCCGCGGACAGCGCCACCACGGCCGGCGGCACGACGGTCAGCGAGGCGGTGACGACGAGCACGTCCAGGGCCATCTGCACGTACCCGGCGCGCCAGCCCAGGCGCTCCTGCAGCAGGAGCGCGAGGATGCCGAACCCGCCCAGGCTGGCGCGGTGCCGGAAGAGGACCAGGATGCCCAGGCCCGCGGCGAGGTTGCCCAGCAGCACCGCGTAGACGGGGTCGACGTCCAGCCCCGGCAGCGCCGCGGCGTGCAGCGGGGAGAACAGCGACACCGCCACCACGGCCGCCGCCGAGCGCAGCGTGAAGGCCCAGCCCTTGGCGCGCAGCGCGAGCAGGAAGAACGGCAGGTTCACCAGGGGGAAGAGCACCGCGAACGGCACGGGCAGGGCGTAGCTGAGCAGCAGGCCCAGCCCGGCGGTGCCGCCGGTGACGGCGGTGCTGGAGTGCAGCAGGAACAGGCCGAAGGAGGCCAGGAAGGTCCCCACGAGGAACCCGGCGGCGTCCTCGGTGCGCGTGTGCGGCGGGGCGGGCGCGGGGGTGCGCGGGGCCGGGGTGCGCGGGCGCGGCGGCACCGCGCCGGAGGGCTCGGCGAGGGGTCCGGGGTCCGTCGGCGTGCTCACGACGGGAGGATCCGGGCGCCCGGCGGGCCCGCGCAACCGGGCCCCGGGCCGTTGCGCACCGTGGCACGCGCAGCGCGCCGGACGTGCCATCGTGCTCAGCGTGGAACCGATCGACGCCCTGGACGCCCGGATCCTGCTGGCGCTGGACGAGGACCCCGACGCCACCGTGCTCGCGCTGGCGCGCGCCCTGGGGGTGGCGCGCAACACCGTCTCCTCGCGGCTGGCGCGGATGGGCGCCGGCGGGGTGCTCGGGGAGGTCAGCCGCCGCCTGGACCCCGCCGCGCTGGGGTGCGGCACGGTGGCGTTCGTCTCGGTGGCGCTGAGCCAGGCCTCCAGCGAGCGCACGATCGCGCAGCTGCGCACGGTGCCGGAGGTCGTGGAGATGCACTCCACGACCGGCGAGGCGGACCTGCTGCTGAAGGTGGTCGCCCGCGACACCGACGACCTGCACCGCCTGACGCGCGCGCTGCTGGGCGTGGAGGGGGTGGTGCGCACGAGCACCGCGATCTCCCTGGCGCAGGAGCTGCCGACGCGCTACCGGGAGCTGCTGGTGCGGGTGGCGCGCGGCGGCTGAGCGGGCCGGCACCGCCCGGCGCACCGCCCGGCGCGTCAGCCGGCGTGCACGCGCGGGCGCTGCGCCGCCTCCGGCACGGCCCGGCGCAGCACCTCGCGGGTGACGGGGGCGACCTCGCCCACCCCCAGCAGCAGGAAGCGCAGCAGGTTGGCCAGCGGGTTGCCCTCGGACCACTCGAACCACACGTCGGGCAGCACCCCGGTGCGGTCGCGCACCGCCAGGGCGACCGCGGCGATGCCGTTGGCGACCGAGGAGGTGCGCACCGTCAGCACGTGGTGGCCGAAGCGCTCCTCCCCCACCACGTGCAGCTCGCCGGAGAACTCCGAGGGGTCGGTGACGGTGACCTCGACGAAGACGGCGGGCTGGTCGTCGGGGATGTGCTGGTCGCGCCGCTCGTCGTACTCCTTCTCGGCGTACTCGGCCTCGTCGCGGGCGTCGGGCTCGTTGGCGATGAGGTTCACCGCGCCGCGGGCGGCGACCTCGTCGAGGACCGCCAGCGCGCCGGCGTCGAAGTGGACCGCCGAGGCGCGCAGCTCGAAGGAGCGCCGGGCGCGCGAGACGAGGGAGACGGCGAGGATCGCGGCGGTGAAGCAGGCGGCGATCTTCACGCCGTCGGGGCGCTCGACGACGTTGGTCACGGTCGTGTAGGCGAACACCGCGGAGATCGCCCCGAAGAGCACCGTCGCGCGGCGCTCGCGGCGCCGGCGCGCGGACAGCGTCACCGCCACGGCCGCGGAGGTGATGAGGACCAGCACGCCGGTGGCGTACGCGCCGCCCTGCGCGTCGACGTCGGCGTCGAAGACCCAGGTGACGAGGAACGCCACGGCGGTGAACACCAGCACCAGCGGGCGCACCGCGCGGGCCCAGTCCGGGGCCATGCCGTAGCGGGGCAGGTAGCGCGGCACGAGGTTGAGCAGGCCGGCCATCGCCGAGGCGCCGGCGAACCACAGGATGGCGATGGTGCTCACGTCGTAGGCGGTGCCCACGGCGTTGCCGAGGTAGGCGTGCGCCAGGTAGGCCATGGCCCGGCCGTTGGCCTCGCCGCCGGGCTGGAACTCCTCGGCGGGCACGAGCACGGAGGTGGCCAGGCTGGAGGCCAGCAGGAACGCGCTCATGACCAGCGCCGCGGTGGTCAGCAGGCGCCGCGCCCCGCGCACCCGGCGGGCGACCTGCTCGCGCTCGTCGCCGGCGCCGCCGGCGATCTGCGGCATGACGACCACGCCCGTCTCGAACCCCGACAGCCCCAGCGCCAGCTTGGGGAAGACCAGCAGGGCCAGGCCCACCACGGCGAAGGGCGAGGAGCCCTGCGCCCACAGCGCCTCCCACCAGGCGCGCAGCGCCACCGGCTCGCCGAGCACGTGCACGACGGCGTCGACGACCACGACGGCGTTCAGGCCCAGGAAGACGAGCACGAGCACGACCGCCACCCCGATGGCCTCGGAGAAGCCGCGCAGGAACACCACCGCCAGGGCCGTGATGAACAGCAGCGTCACGCCGAGCTGGTGGTCCTCCAGGGCGGCGGGCACGTACGGGTTCTCCAGCAGGTGCTTGCTGGCGTCGGCGGCGGACAGGGTGATGGTGATGAGGAAGTCGGTGGCGGCGAAGCCCAGCAGCACGAGCACGAACAGCTTGCCGCCCCAGAACGGCAGGACCCGCTCCAGCATGGCGATGGAGCCCTCCCCGCGCGGGCTCTCGGCGGCGACCCGCCGGTACACCGGCAGGGCGCCGAAGAGGGTCAGCAGCACCAGCACCAGGGTGGCCAGCGGGGAGACGACGCCGGCGGCGAGGAAGGCGATGGCCGGCTGGTAGCCCAGGGTGGAGAAGTAGTCCACGCCGGTCAGGCACATCACCCGCCACCACGGGTGCCCGGGGTGCCCGCGCTCGCCGCGGCCGTGGGGGCCGGGGTGCCTGCTCGCCCGGTCGGTCAGGCCCTCCAGCAGCCAGGAGCGGAACCCGGAGCCGGTGCGCTCCCCCGGCTCGCGGGGGGCGGGGACCTGGGGGGTGGTCGGAGCACGCACGCACCCATGAGGGCACGGCGCGGGCGGCGGTTCCACCCGCACCACCCGCGCGCGGCGGATCTTGACGCGTCCTTGACGCGCCCGGCCTCACAGCTCGAAGCGGTACCCCATCCCCGGCTCGGTGATCAGGTGGCGCGGCTCGGAGGGGGTCTCCTCCAGCTTGCGGCGCAGCTGGGCGACGTACACGCGCAGGTAGTTCGTCTCGCGCCCGTACGCCGGGCCCCACACCTCCTTGAGCAGCTCGGTCTGGGTGACCAGCCGGCCGGCGTTGGTGACCAGGACCTGCAGCAGGTGCCACTCGGTGGGGGTGAGCTTGACCGGCTCGCCGTGGCGGGTGACGGTGCGCCGGGCCAGGTCCACGTGCAGGGCGCCGGCGTCGACGACCTCCACGGCGGTGCCCTCCCCCGCCGAGCGGCGGCGCACCGCGGCGCGCAGCCGCGCCAGCAGCACGTCCATCGCGAACGGCTTGGTGACGTAGTCGTCGGCGCCGGCGTCGAGGGCGTCGACGGCGTCGGCGGAGGAGGTGCGGGCGGTGAGCACGATGACCGGCACGTCGCTCCAGCCGCGCAGCCCGGCCAGGACGTCCAGGCCGTCCAGGTCCGGCAGGCCCAGGTCCAGCAGCACCACGTCGGGGTGGGTGCGCGCGGCCGCCTCCAGGGCGGAGGTGCCGTCGCCGACGGCGGTGACGTCCCAGCCGCGCGCGGAGAGGTTGATGGTCAGGGCCCGGCGCAGGCCGGGCTCGTCGTCGACGACGAGGACGCGGCTCACGCGCCCACCCCCAGGTGGCGCTCGCGCTCGCCGACGGGCACGCCGTCCGGCCCGCCGCCGGGCTCGTCGAGGAGCTCGTCGGCGGGCTCGTCGGCCAGGCGGTGCGCGGTGCCCGCCAGCGGCAGCGTGAGCACCATCGTCAGCCCCCCGCCGGGGGTGTCCTGCGCCTCCAGGCGCCCGCCGACGGCCTCGGCCAGCCCGCGCGCCACCGCCAGGCCCAGCCCCAGCCCGGCCCCCGAGCGGTCGCCCAGGCGCTGGAAGGGGGTGAACGCGCGCTCCTTGGCCGCGCCGGGCAGCCCGGGGCCGTGGTCGACGACGAGGAGCTGCGCGCTGCGGCGGCCGTCCTCCACCGCCAGCGACGCGGCCACCTCCACGGGCGCGCCGGCGCCGTGGCGCACGGCGTTCTGCACGAGGTTGGCCACCACCCGGCGCAGCAGGCCCGGGTCGGTGGACACCGGCGGCAGGTCCTCGGGCAGCTCCAGGGCGACCCGGCCCGGCGGCGCCTCGACGACGACGGCGGGCACGACCTCCTCCAGGCCCACGACGACCAGGTGCGGACGCACCACGCCGCTGCGCACCCGGGTGAGGTCCAGCAGGTCGTCGATGAGCTGCTGCAGGCGGTCGGCGGACTCGGCCACCGAGCCCAGCAGCTCCGCCTCGTCCTCCGGGCCCAGGGCCAGGTCGGGGTCGCGCAGGCCGTCCACGGACGCCTTGAGCGTGGCCAGCGGGGTGCGCAGGTCGTGCGAGACGGCCGTCAGCAGCGCCCCGCGCACCGCGTCGCCCTCCTCCAGCCGGCGCACCTGGGCGGCCTCGGCGCGCAGCCGCTGGCGCTGGCGCAGCGCGGCGATCTGCGCGGCGAAGGACTCCAGCACCCGCCGGTCGTCGGCGGCCAGCAGCCGCCCGCGCAGCGCCAGGGCGACGGTGCCGTCCACGACCACCTCGGCGTCGCCGTCGGCGGGCGCGGCGCACGGCTGGTCCCCGGCGCAGGCCACCGCGCTCCACGGGGCGGTGGGGCCGGTGCGCTCCAGCCAGGTGGCCGAGCGCACCGCGAACGTGGAGCGGGTGTGCTCCAGGGCCTCGGCCAGCGGGTCCTCGGCGGCCATGACGGTGCGGGTGAGCACCGACAGCGCCTCGGTCTCGGCGCGGCTGCGGGCGGCCTGCTCGGTGCGCCGGGCGGCGCGGTCGACGGTGCTGGAGACGGCCAGCGCGACGAGGACGAACACGGCCAGGGCCACGGCGTTGGCGGGCTGGGCGATGGTGAAGCGGTGCAGCGGCTCGGTGAAGAACCAGTTCACCGCCAGGCTGGCCACCAGCGCGGCGGCCACCGCCGGCAGCAGCCCGCCGGCCAGGGCGGCGAGCACGACGACCACCAGGAACGCCATGAGGTCGGTGGACAGGTCCTGGCGCGGGAACAGGCTCAGCAGCGCCGTCACCAGCGCCGGCCCGCCCAGGGCGAGCACCCAGCCCAGCAGCCGGCGCCCGCCGGACAGGGCCGCGCGCGCCCGCGGCGGCAGCCGCAGCCCGGCGCGCTGCTCCTCGTGGGGCACCACCAGCACGTCCAGGGCGCCGGCGCCGCGCACGACGGCGTCGCCGACGCCGGAGCGGAACAGCGAGGCCAGCCGCCCGTGCCTGCTGGCGCCGACGACGACCTGGCTGGCGTTCAGGCCGCGGGCGAACTCCAGCAGCGCCCCGGCCACGTCGTCGCCGACGACGCGGTGGTAGCTGCCGCCCAGGGACTCCACCAGGGCGCGCTGCTCGGCCAGGCGCGCCGGGGAGGTGCGCACCAGCCCGTCGCCGCTGGCCACGTGCACGGCGTGCAGCTCCCCGCCGGCGCCGCGCCCGGCGATGCGGGCGGCCCGGCGCACCAGGGTGTCGCCCTCGGGGCCGCCGGTGAGGGCCACGACGACGCGCTCGCGCGCCGGCCAGGGCCGCTCGATGCCCTGCTGGGCGCGGTAGCGCTCCAGGCCCTCGTCGACGCGGTCGGCCAGCCACAGCAGCGCCAGCTCGCGCAGGGCGGTGAGGTTGCCGGTGCGGAAGTAGTTCGACAGGGCCGCGTCCACGCGCCCGGAGGGGTACACGTTGCCGTGCGAGAGCCTGCGCTGCAGCGCCTCCGGGGTCATGTCGACGAGCTGCACCTGGTCCGCGCGGCGCAGCACCGCGTCGGGCAGGGTCTCGCGCTGCTCGACGCCGGTGATGTGGGCGACGACGTCGTTGAGGGACTCCAGGTGCTGGATGTTCACCGTGGAGACCACGTCGATCCCGGCGTCGAGCAGCTCCTCGACGTCCTGCCAGCGCTTGGCGTGGCGCGAGCCGGGGGCGTTGGTGTGGGCGAGCTCGTCGACGACGGCGACCTCGGGGTGCCGGCGCAGCACCCCGTCGAGGTCCATCTCGGCCAGCTCGTGGCCGCGGTGCTCCACCACGCGCCGGGGCAGCACCTCCAGGCCCGCCAGGCGCTCGGCGGTGCGCTCGCGGCCGTGGGTCTCCACCACGGCCACGGCCACGTCGGTGCCGCGCTCGGCGCGCCGGCGCGCCTCGTCGAGCATCGCGTACGTCTTGCCGACGCCGGGGGCGGCCCCGAGGAAGACCCGCAGCCGCCCGCGGCGGCGCTCGTCGGGCTGCACCCGCTGCCGCTGCTCCACCCGACGATGATGGCTCACCGGCGCCTCACGGCCGCCGGCCGGCCGTCAGGTCCTCCAGGGCGAGGTTGAGCTCCAGGACGCCCACGCGCGGCTCGCCCAGGAACCCGAGCTGGCGCTCGCGCACGTGCTCCTCCACGAGGGCGGCCACGGCGGCCGGCTCCAGGCCGCGCTCGCGGGCCACGCGCGCCACCTGCTGGCGCGCGTAGGCGGGGCTGACGTCGGGGTCCAGGCCGGAGCCGGAGGCGGTCAGCGCGTCGGGCGCGACGTCGGCGGGGGCCACGCCGTCGCGGGCGGCGACCTCGGCGCGGCGCTGCTGCACGGTGGCGAGCAGCTCGGCGCTGGAGGGGCCGAGGTTGGAGGCGCCCGAGGCCAGCGGGTCGTAGCCCTCGCCGGCCACGGAGGGGCGCGGCTGGAACCACCGCGCGCCCTCGAACGGCTGCCCGAGCAGGGCGGAGCCGACGACGCGGCCGTCGTGCCGCACGAGCTGGCCGTCGGCGCGCCCGGGCACCAGGCGCCCGGCGGCCACCAGGGCCAGCGGGTACAGCAGCCCGCACACGAGGGTGGCGGCCAGCAGCAGCAGCAGGCCGGTGCGCGCCTGGCGCAGGAACGCCGCGGCGGTGGCGCCGGAGCGGGTGCGCAGCGCGGGAGGGGTGGCGGTGCTCACGGTCACATCCCGGGGAGGAGGGAGACGATCAGGTCGACGAGCTTGATGCCGACGAACGGCGCGACGACGCCGCCGAGGCCGTAGACGAGCAGGTTGCGCCGCAGCAGCGAGGCGGCGCTGGCCGGGCGGTAGCGCACCCCGCGCAGGGCCAGCGGGATGAGCGCGACGATGACCAGGGCGTTGAAGACCACCGCCGAGACGACCGCCGACTGCGGCGTGGCCAGCCGCATGACGTTCAGCGCGTCGAGCTGGGGGTACGCGGTGACGAACATCGCCGGCACGATCGCGAAGTACTTGGCGACGTCGTTGGCGATGGAGAACGTCGTCAGCGCCCCGCGGGTGATGAGCAGCTGCTTGCCGATCTCGACGATCTCGATGAGCTTGGTGGGGTTGGAGTCCAGGTCCACCATGTTCCCGGCCTCCTTGGCGGCGGAGGTGCCGGTGTTCATCGCGACCCCGACGTCGGCCTGCGCCAGGGCGGGGGCGTCGTTGGTGCCGTCGCCCATCATCGCCACCAGCCGCCCGCCGGACTGCTCGCGGCGGATCAGCTCCAGCTTGTCCTCGGGGGTGGCCTCGGCCAGGACGTCGTCGACGCCGGCCTCCTGCGCGATGGCGCGCGCGGTGCGGGCGTTGTCGCCGGTGACCATGACGGTGCGGATGCCCATGGCGCGCAGCTGCTCGAAGCGCTCGCGCATGCCCTCCTTGACGACGTCCTTCAGGTGCACCACGCCCAGGACGCGCGCGGTGCCGCCGCGGTGCTCGGCCACCACCAGGGGGGTGCCGCCGGAGGTGGCGACGTCCTCGACGACCTGCTCGACCTCGGCGGGCACGTGCCCGCCCAGGGTGCGCACCCAGTGGGTGACGGCCGCGGCGGCGCCCTTGCGGACCTCGCGCACGTCGCCGGGGCCGGCGCCGGGGTGCGCGCCGGGCTCCTCGCGCAGGTCGACCCCGCTCATGCGGGTCTGGGCGGTGAACGGCACGAACGCGGCGCCGGCCAGCTCGCCCTCGGCGCGGGCGCGCAGGCCGTGGCGCTCCTTGACGAGCACGACCACGGAGCGGCCCTCGGGGGTGGCGTCGGCCAGGCTGGACAGCTGCGCGGCGTCGGCCAGCTCGAGCACGTCCACGCCCGGGGCGGGCAGCAGCTCGTGCGCCTGCCGGTTGCCCAGGGTGATGGTGCCGGTCTTGTCCAGCAGCAGGGTGCCCACGTCGCCGGCGGCCTCGACGGCCCGGCCGGACATCGCCAGCACGTTGCGCTGCACGAGGCGGTCCATGCCGGCGATGCCGATGGCGCTGAGCAGCGCGCCGATGGTGGTGGGGATCAGGCACACCAGCAGCGCGACGAGCACGACCGTGCTCTGCGGGTCGCCGGAGTACACGGCCATCGGCTGCAGGGTGACCACGGCGAGCAGGAACACCAGGGTCAGGCTGGCCAGCAGGATGTTCAGCGCGATCTCGTTGGGGGTGCGCTGGCGGGCCGAGCCCTCCACCAGGGCGATCATGCGGTCCACGAAGCTCTCGCCGGGCTTGGCGGTGATGCGCACCAGGATCCGGTCGGACAGGACCGTGGTGCCGCCGGTGACGGCGCTGCGGTCGCCGCCGGACTCGCGGATGACGGGCGCGGACTCGCCGGTGATGGCCGACTCGTCGACGCTGGCCACGCCCTCCACGACGTCGCCGTCGCCGGGGACGGTCTCGCCGGCCTCGACGACGACGAGGTCGCCGGGGCGCAGGCTGGAGGAGGGCACCCGCACCTCCTCGCGCCCGCGCTCCAGGCGCCGCGCGGTCGTCTCGGTGCTCACCCTGCGCAGCGAGGCGGCCTGGGCGCGCCCGCGGCCCTCGGCGACGGCCTCGGCGAGGTTGGCGAACAGCACGGTGATCCACAGCCAGGCGGTGATGACCCAGGCGAACACCGAGGGCTCCAGCACCGCCAGCACCGTGGTGAGGACGGCGCCGACGGCGACGACGAACATGACGGGGGTGCGCACCAGGTGGCGCGGGTCCAGCTTGCGGAACGCGTCGGGCAGGGAGGAGACGAGCTGGCGCGGGGTGAACGCGCCGCTGGAGACGCGGTGCGGGCCCGGTGCCGGCGCCGGCGGCTGCGGCGCGGGGGTGGGGGTCAGGGTGGTGCTCACGAAGCGGCTCCAGACAGCGCCTCGGCGAGCGGGCCGAGGGCGAGGGCGGGGAAGAACGTCAGGCCCGTGACGACGACCACGACCACGGCGTGCAGGCCGGCGAACGTGGGGGTGCGCGTGGGCAGCGTGCCGGCGGTGGCGGCGGCGCGGCGCTGCTGCGCGAACGCGCCGGCCAGGGCCACGACCAGGACCATCGGCACGAACCGGCCGATCCACATCGCCAGCCCGAGGGCGGTGTTGTAGAAGGGCGTGTTCGCGCCCAGGCCGGCGAAGGCGCTGCCGTTGTTGTTCGCCGCGGAGGCGAACCCGTAGAGCAGTTCCGTCATGCCGTGCGGGCCGGTGTTCAGAAGCGCCGAGCGGGTGGCCGCGCTGGACAGCGCGATCGCGGTGCCCACCAGGACGGCGAACGGGGTGGCCAGGATGTACAGCGCCGCCAGGGTGACCTCGCGCTGGCGGATCTTCTTGCCCAGGTACTCCGGGGTGCGCCCGACCATGAGGCCGCCGACGAACACGGCGATGACCGCCAGGACGAGGATGCCGTACAGGCCCGAGCCCACCCCGCCGGGCGTGACCTCGCCCAGCAGCATGTTGAACAGGACGACCCCGCCGCCCAGCGCGGTGTAGCTGTCGTGGAAGGAGTTCACCGCGCCGGTGGAGGTGCTCGTCGTCGCGGTGGCGAACAGCGCCGAGGCCCACTCGCCGAACCGGGTCTCCTTGCCCTCCACCGCCGCGCCCACCGCCTGCGGCACGGCACCGGCGGCGTGGACCTCCGCCCAGGTGGTCAGCGCCAGGGAGACGGCGAAGATGCCGCCCATGACGGAGAGCACCGCCAGGCCCTGGCGGGTGTCGCCGACCAGGGTGCCGAACGTGCGCGGCAGGCTGAAGGGGATCACCAGGATCAGGAACACCTGCAGCAGGTTCGACAGCGGCGTGGGGTTCTCGAAGGGGTGCGCGGAGTTGGCGTTGAAGAACCCGCCGCCGTTGGTGCCCAGCAGCTTGACGGCCTCCTGCGAGGCGATCGGGCCGCCGACGACCGTCTGGGTCCCGCCGGCCAGCGTGGTGTACGCGGTGGCGCCGGAGAGGTTCTGCACCACCCCGCACAGCAGCAGCAGCACCGCTGCGACGACGGCCATCGGCAGCAGCACGCGCAGCGTGGAGCGGGTCAGGTCCACCCAGAAGTTGCCGATCGTGCCGGTTCCGGCGCGCACCAGGCCGCGCACGAGGGCGATCGCCACCGACAGGCCCACGGCGGCGGAGACGAAGTTCTGCACCGCCAGGCCCGCCATCTGCACGAGGTGGCCGACGGCCGCCTCGCCGGAGTACGACTGCCAGTTCGTGTTCGCCGTGAAGGAGACGGCGGTGTTCCACGCCTGGGTGGCCTCCATCGCCGGCATCCCCAGCGACAGCGGCAGGAACTGCTGCAGGCGCAGGAACGCGTACAGGAACAGGATCGAGACGGTGGAGAACGCCAGCACGGAGACGGCGTAGGTGGGCCAGCGGGTGTCGGCGTCGCCGTCGACCCGCAGCACCCGGTACAGGGCGCGCTCGGCGCGCAGGTGGCGCGGGGAGGTGAGGGTCCTGGCGAGGAAGTCCCCCAGCGGCACGTGGACCGCGGCCAGCAGCACCACCAGCAGGCCGATCTGCAGCAGACCGGCGGTGGTGTCGTCCAGGGCGGGCATCAGAACCTCTCCGGGTTCAGCAGCGCGAGCAGCAGGTACGCGGCGGCGGCGACGGCCAGCACGAGGCCCACCACCGCCTCGGCGCTCACCGGCGCTCCAGGCCGCGCACCAGCAGCGTGGCGGCGGCGGCCAGGAGCAGGGTCAGGACGACGAACCCGGCGTCGAGCACGGGGACCCCTCCTCGGGGGTGGGGGACGGACGGGGACACGGCGCCACCGAAGCACCGGCGGGCGGGCCCGCCGGCGCTCCTGACGCGTCCTTGACGCCCGCCGGCGGCCCCTTGACGCCTCCTTGACGCCCGCGGGCGGCACCTCGCCGCGCGCCCCGCGCGCCTGTGCCGCACCCTGCGGGGCACCTCCTAGCCTGGCGCCGTCGCCCACGGCGCCGCCCGGCGCGGGCGGCAGGAGGAGGAGCCCCCCGTGCAACCCCGTCACCTGGACCTGCTGCGCAGCGTCTCCGCGCCCACCGTCTCCCCCGACGGCGGGACGGTGGTGTTCGCGCTCTCGCGCCCCGACACGGCCGCCGACGCCGAGGTGGGGCAGCTGTGGTGGGTGCCCGCCGACGGCTCCGCCCCGGCGGCGCTGCTGACGCGCGGGCACCGCGACGGCGCCCCGCGGTTCTCCCCCGACGGCTCGCTGGTGGCCTTCCTGCGCGCGGCGCCGGGCGCGCCGGCGCAGCTCGCCGTCGTCGCCGCGGGCGGCGGGGAGCCGGTGGTGCTCACCGACCGCCCCCGCGGGGTGCTCTCCTTCGACTGGTCGCCGGACTCGCGGCGGCTGGTGCTGGCCGCCCGCGACCCCGAGCCGGGCCGCTACGGAACCGTCGAGGGCGTCGGCGCGGGCGCCGAGCCGCCGCGGCGCATCACCACCACGCGCTACAAGAGCAACGGCCTGCCCGGCTACACGGTCGACCAGCGGGTGCAGCTCTTCGTCGTGGAGGTGCCCGACGTGGGCGCCGAGCCGGTGCCGGCCCCCGCCCCCGGCGACGCCACCGGGGACGCTCCCGACGCCTCCCCCGGGGGTGCCCCCGACGGCGCTGGCGGTGGCGCGGCGGCCGTCCCGCCGGCGCTGCGGCTGACCGCCGGGGACGTGGACTGCACGCACCCGCGCTTCACCCCCGACGGCGCCGCGGTGACGTTCGTCGCCGCGCGCCACCCCGGCCGCGACGACGACCTGCGGGTCGGCGCGCACCGCGTGCGCGTGCCCGGCCCGGGCGCCGGCGCGCCGGGGCCTGGGGAGCCGGAGGAGCCGGAGGAGCTCGTGGGCCCCGGCGCCGACCTGGCCGTGCGCGAGGTGCTCACCACCGCCGACGGGTCCGTCTTCGTGCTGGCCGCCCCGCTGGGCCCCACCGGCCGGGACTTCGCCGGGCGCAGCACCGTCCTGCACGTGCTGCGCGCGGGCGCGGCGCACCCGCTGACCGACCCGGCGAGCGTGGACCTGGGCGAGTCCGGCCTGGAGGCCGCCGGCGCGGACGCGGTGCTGGTGCAGGACCGCGTCCGCGGCGCTCTGCACCTGCTGCGCGTGGGAGCCGCCGGCGACGTCGAGCGCCTGACCGGCGGGCCGGTGGAGGTCACCGGCGCCGCCGCGGCGGGCGGGACGGTGGCGCTGGCCGTGCGCGACGCCGGCACCTCCGGCGACGTGGCCGTGCTGGGCGCGGACGGCCCGCGCCGGCTGACGGACCTGTCCGCGCCGCTGCGCGCGACCGGCCTGGTGGTGCCGCGCGAGGTGGAGGTGCCCGCGCGCGACGGGCACCCGCTGCACGGCTGGGTGCTCGTGCCCGAGACCCCCGCCGGCGCCCCGCGCGCCACGCTGCTGCTGGTGCACGGCGGGCCGTTCGCGCAGTACACCGGCTCGCTGTTCGACGAGGCGCAGGTGCTCGCCGGCGCCGGGTACGCCGTCGTCATGGGCAACCCGCGCGGCTCGGCCGGGTACGGCGAGGCGCACGCGCGCGCGATCGCCGGGGCGATGGGCACGGTGGACGCCACCGACGTGCTGGACCTGTTTGACGGGGCCTGCCGCGCGCACGGCCTGGAGACGCAGCGGGTGGGCGTCCTCGGCGGCTCCTACGGCGGGTACCTGACGGCGTGGACGATCGCGCACGACCACCGCTTCGCCGCCGCGGTCGTCGAGCGCGGCTACCTGGACGCGGAGCTCTTCGTCGGCACCTCCGACATCGGCACCTACTTCACCGAGCAGTACTTCGGCCCCGACCCCGCCGACCAGCGCGCGCGCAGCCCGCAGTCCGTGGCGCACCTGACGCGCACGCCGACGCTGGTGGTGCACTCCGAGGACGACCTGCGCTGCCCGCTGTCGCAGGCGGAGCGCTACTTCCTGGCGCTGCGCCGGGCGGGGGTGGACTCGGAGATGCTCGTCTTCCCCGGCGAGGACCACGAGCTGACCCGCTCGGGGCGCCCGCGCCACCGCCTGCAGCGCTTCGAGGCGGTGCTGCAGTGGTGGCGGCGGCACCTGCCGCTGGACTGAGGCGACCGCACCGCCCGCCCGCGCGCCCGCCCCCGCGGGGGCGGGCGGTGCGCGCTCAGCGCCCGCCCGCCACGGGCAGGTGCGCCAGCGCCTGCCGCAGCTGCACCGCGTCGTCGAAGGTGCGGGTGCGCCCGCCGGCCACGAGCAGCCGGTCGTGGCCGCGGCCGACGACGACGACCACGTCGCCCGGCGCGGCCAGCGACACCGCCAGCCGCAGCGCCCGGTCGCGGTCGGCCTCGACGTGCACCTGCGCCGAGCCGGCGCTGCGCGCGCCGGCGGCCACCGCCTCGCGCAGCACGGCGGGGTCCTCGCCGTGCGGGCTCTCGTCGGTGACGACGACGACGTCGGCGAGCTGCGCCGCGGTGCGGCCCAGGGGGGCGCGCTTGCCGGGGTCGCGCTCGCCGGTGGCGCCCAGCACCACCACGACGCGCCCGCCGGTCAGCCCGCGCAGGAAGGGCAGCAGCCGCTGCTGGCCGGCGACGTTGTGGGCGTAGTCCACCAGCGCCAGGAACGGCTGGCCGGCGTCGACGCGCTCCAGCCGCCCGGGCACCCCGGCCAGCTCCTCGGCGCCGCGCACCGCGTCGCGGACGTCCACGCCCGTGGCGTGCAGCAGCGCGACCGCCCCCAGGGCGTTGTCCACCTGGTGCCCGCCCAGCAGGCGCAGCCGCACCCGCCGGTCGGTGCCCGGCCCCAGCAGCCGGAAGGAGGTCCCGGTGGCGTCCGCGCGCACCTCGCCGGCGCGCCAGTCCGCGCCGGGGCGCCCGGACGCGGAGAACGTCACGACGGGGGTGCGCGCCGCGGCGGCCAGCCGCCGCCCGTGGGCGTCGTCGGCGTTGACGACGGCCAGGGCGCAGCGCTCCGGCTCGAACAGGGCCGCCTTGGCGGCGAAGTAGGACTCCTGGTCGCCGTGCAGGTCGAGGTGGTCGACGCCGAGGTTGGTGAACACCGCGGCGCGGAAGCGGGTGCCGTCCACCCGGTGCAGCGCCAGGCCGTGGCTGGAGACCTCCACCGCCGCCGAGGTCGCCCCCTGCTCGCGCAGCGAGGCGAGCACCTCCTGCAGCTCCGGCGCCTCCGGGGTGGTGCGCAGCGCCGGGCGCGACCAGCCCGGGGTGCGCACCCGCACCCCGCTGAGCAGGCCGGTGCACCGGCCCGCGGCGCGCAGGCCCGCGTCGATGAGGTGGGTGGTGCTCGTCTTGCCGTTCGTGCCGGTGACCCCGTGCACCTCCAGCGCCGCGCTGGGGTGCCCGTGCAGGTGGGCGGCCAGCTCCCCGAGCACCGCGCGCGGGTCGGGCACGACGAGGGTGGGCAGCCCGTCCAGGGGCCGGTCGCTGAGCGCGGCGACCGCCCCGGCGGCCCGGGCGTCCCGGGCGAAGCGGGCCCCGTGGTGCCGCGCGCCGGGCAGGGCCGCGTAGAGGTCACCGGGCAGCACCGCGCGCGAGTCCAGCGTCAGCCCGAGCAGCCGCGCACCCGCGCCGGGCGGTGCGGGCAGGCCCAGGGCGCGCGCCAGGTGCGCGAGGTCGACGTGCCGCGGCACGGCGGGGCGCGGGCGCGCCTGCGGCGGCGACGTCGCCGGGGAGCCCACCGCCGGGGAGTCCGTCACCGGGCGAGTAACCCACCCGCGCCCCCTGCGCGCGAGTCGGCACGCGCACCGCCCGCCCCACCCGCCCCTCCCGGGCGCCGCGGGGAGCGGCCGGGGGACCCGGGAAATCCCCGGCCGCGGACCCGCCACCGGGTGTTCACTGCCGGTGTCGGTGCGGACGGGGGAGGGGTCGTGGGGCGACGGGTGCGGGCAGCGGTGCTGGCGGCGGCGGTGGTCGGGGTCGGGGCGGCGCCGCCGTCGGCGGCCGCGCCGGCGGAGGGGGCGCCGCCGCAGCTGCGGCTGGCGCCGGCGTGCGTGGGCGGGCGCCCGGGGCACTGGGCGGAGTTCGAGCAGGACGGCACGGCGCTGGCGCTGCGCTCGGACCGCTCCACCGTCACCCTGGCCCCCTCCGCCACCACGCCGAGGACGGTGCGCACGGTCCTGCCGGGGCCGCTGGCGGGCGGGCGGTGGTCGCTGCTGGGCGCGGGCGAGGCGGTGCTCAGCTCGGCCGCGGCCGCCGACGTGCCCTGCGACGGCTGGTACGACCGCACGGGCTTCGTGCGCGGCGGCTCCAACGACCCGTGGTCCCCGCAGCGCGTCGGCGACCTGGCGGAGCGGCCCGTCGCGGAGGGCGGCTGGGAGGTGCACCGGGGCACCGAGGGGGCGCTGTACGTGCGCCCCTCGGTGCCCGGCACGCGCGGGCACGTCGTGCGCGGGGCGATCCACGAGGCCTACGTGCGCCACGGCGGCCCGGCGGGCCGGCTGGGTGCACCGCTGACCAGCGAGGTGGAGTTCGTGCGGGCCGCCGACGGGGACGGGGCGACGGGCGCGGGGTCGGGCGTGGAGCAGATCACGGTGGGCCGGGGCACCGCGTTCGAGCGCGGCACGGTCCTGTGGTCGGCCCCCACGGGGGCGCACGTCGTGCGCGGTGCGCTGGCCGAGGCGTTCCACGCCCGCGGCGGCGTGCGGACCACGGGGGTGCCGCGCGGGGAGGAGTTCGGCCCCCTGGTGCGCGGCGGGTACGGCCAGGTCTTCACCGGCGGCACCCTGTACTGGACCCCGGCCACGGGGGCGCACCTGGTGCGCGACGGCCTGCTCATGGACCGCTGGGCGCGGCAGGGCTGGGAGACCGGGGAGCTGGGCTACCCCGTGTCCGAGCAGTTCGGCGAGGAGGGCTACGCGCCCCGCTGGCAGCACTTCCAGGGCGGCTCGGTCTACTTCGCCAAGCCCTCGACGGTGGTCGTCAAGGGCGCGGTCCGCGAGGCGTACCGCTCCACGGGCGCCGAGGCGGGCCCGCTGGGCTTCCCGCGCGGGGAGGAGGAGCGCCACGGCGACGGCGCCCGGCAGGTGTTCTCGGGCGGCACGATCACCTGGAGCCCGGTGACGGGGACCTCGGTCGAGTTCGGCTGAGCGCGCACGGCACCCTGCCGGGCCGGGCCTCGGCAGGGTGCTGCACGGGCCCGGCGTTGACAGGGCGCTCACCTCGGGTGAAGCTGTGCGCGCTCTCTGAGAGCGCTCTCAACGAAGAGGAGACGCCCCCGTGCCTTCGCACCCCCGGCGCAGGACCCGTGCCCGCGCGCTCACCGCGGTCACCGCGCTGCTCGTCCCGGCGAGCCTGCTGCTCACCCCGTCGGCGGCCCAGGCCGCCGACCAGATCACCAACGGCACCTTCGACCAGGGCACCACGGGCTGGACGGCCTACCCCGCCCCCTCCGTGCAGGACGGGGCCGGGTGCATCACCGTCCCGGCGTCCACCGCCCCCTACGGCGCGACGATCGCGCAGGAGGTCTCGCTGGTCGCCGGCGAGGACTACCGGCTGACGTTCCGCGCGCGCAGCACGCCGGCCACCACCGGCCCGGTGCGCGTCGTCGTCCAGGGCGGCGAGGACGTGAACTACCAGCAGTTCCTGCCGGCCGTGAAGCCCGCCTTCGAGACCGCGTTCGGCGAGCAGGTGCACTACTTCACCGCCGACCGCGACTACCCCAACGCGCAGCTGTCCTTCCAGCAGGACGTGACCAACCCGGTCGCCTACACCCTGTGCGTCGACGACGTCGTGCTCGACAGCGGCGTGGAGCGCCCGCCGTACGTGCCCGAGACGGGCCCGCGCGTGCGCGTGAACCAGGAGGCGTACCTGCCGCAGGGCCCCAAGGGCGCCACGCTGGTGACCGACTCGACCACGGCGCTGCCGTGGGAGCTGAAGGACACCCGCGGCACCGTCGTCGCCCGCGGCACCACCACCCCGCGCGGGGTCGACCCCACCGCGGGCCTGAACGTGCACACCATCGACTTCACCGGCTACCAGCGCCGCAGCGCCGGCCTCGTGCTCACCGCCGACGGGGAGAGCAGCCACCCCTTCGACATCGGCGAGGACGCCTACGAGCGCCTGCGCGACGACTCGATGACGTTCTTCTACACCAACCGCAGCGGCACCCCGATCTCCGACGAGCTGGCCCCCGGCTACGGCCGCGCCGCCGGCCACGTCGGCGTCGCGCCCAACCTCGGCGACACCGCCGTGCCGTGCCAGAGCCTCGAGGACGACTCCCAGGCGATCCTCGTCGCGCAGGGCGACGAGCCGTGGACCTGCGACTACACCACCGACGTCACCGGCGGCTGGTACGACGCCGGCGACCACGGCAAGTACGTCGTCAACGGCGGCATCTCCGTGGGCCAGCTCCTGCAGCAGTACGAGCGCAGCCTGCACGCCCCCACCGCGGACCCGCGCGCGCTGGCCGACGGCACCCTGAGCATCCCCGAGTCCGGCAACGGCGTGCCCGACGTGCTGGACGAGGCGCGCTGGGAGCTGGAGTGGTTCCTGAAGATGCAGGTCCAGCCGGGCCGGCAGTACGCCGGCATGGTGTTCCACAAGGTCGCCGACGTCGACTGGACGGGCCTGCCGCTGGACCCGGCCGCCGACCCGCAGCCGCGCGCGCTGTACCGGCCCTCCACGGCCGCCACGCTCAACGTCGCCGCGACCGCGGCGCAGGGCGCGCGCCTGTTCGCCAAGCACGACAAGGCCTTCTCGCAGCGGCTGCTGGCCGCGGCCCGCACCGCGTACGCGGCGGCGAAGGCCACGCCGGACCTGTACGCCCCGGCGCCGGACGCGACCCTGGACCCCAACCCGGGCAGCGGGCCGTACGACGACCGCGACGTGTCGGACGAGTTCTACTGGGCGGCCGCCGAGCTGTACCTGACCACCGGTGAGGCGGGCTTCCGCAAGGACGTCCTGGACTCCCCCGCGCACACCGCGGACGTCTTCCCCGCCGGCGGGTTCAGCTGGGGCAGCGTGGGTGCGCTGGCCCGCATGGACCTGGCCACCGTGCCCAGCCGGCTGAACCGCGCGGAGCTGCGCGCGGTGCAGCGCTCGGTGGTCGAGGCCGCCGACCGGCGCCTGGCCGAGCAGGCCGCCCAGCCGTTCGGGCAGGCCTACGCCCCCGAGGACGGCCAGTACTCCTGGGGCTCGAACAGCGCGATCCTGAACAACATGCAGGTGCTGGGCACCGCGTTCGACCTCACCGGCCAGGACCGCTACCGCGACGGGGTCGTGCGCAGCATGGGCTACCTGCTGGGCCGCAACGCGCTGAACAACTCCTACGTCACCGGCTACGGCGACGTGTACTCGAAGAACCAGCACTCGCGCATGTACGCGAACCAGCTCGACCCCTCGCTGCCGAACCCGCCCGCGGGCACGGTGGCCGGCGGCCCGTACTCGCCCACCGCCACCAGCGGTGACCCGATCACGGCGCCGCTGTTCGCGGACGGCTGCGCCGCGCAGTTCTGCTACGTCGACGACATCGGCTCGTGGTCGACCAACGAGATCACGATCAACTGGAACGCCCCGCTGGCCTGGGTGGCGTCCTTCATCGCCGACCAGGACGCCGGCCGCGACCCCGGTGAGCGCGGGGGCCGCTGGCACTGACCGGCGGCACCCGCGGCGCGCGAGCGCAGCGGCGCAGCAGCGCGACGACGTGACGACGCCCCCGTCCCCGGCACCCGCCGGGGGCGGGGGCGTCCGCGTTGACGCCGCCCAGCACGCGTGGTTACGTTCCGTGGGCGACGAGAACTCCTCGTAGCGACCGCCGTGGCCACTCGCGCCGGAGGAGAACCGTGAACCGCAGCGCCCTGCTCGCCCCCCTGGCCGCCCTCGCCGTCGGCCTCACCTGCACCGCCGCCCCCGCCGCGGCCGCCCCCCGCGAGGTGGAGGTCACCCGGGCCGGCGCCGCCGCCGTCCGCGGCGACTACGTCGTCACCCTGCGCGAGGGCGCGGACCCGCGCGGCCTGGCCCGCGCGTTGCAGGCCTCCCCGCGCCACGTCTACACCAGCGCCCTGCACGGCTTCGCCGCCACGCTCACCGACGGGCAGGTGAGGGCCCTGCAGCGCGACGCCTCGGTGGTCGCCATCGAGGAGGACCAGAGGGCGGTTGCCGACGCCGTGCAGAGCACCCCCGCCGGCCTGCACGGCCTGGACCGCATCGACCAGCGCGCCCTGCCGCTGTCGGGCACCTACACCAGCACCACCACCGGGGCCGGCGTGACCGCCTACGTCGTCGACACCGGCATCGACACCTCCCACCGCGACTTCGGCGGCCGCGCCCGCAACGTCTACGACGCCCTGGGCGGCGACGGGCGGGACTGCAACGGCCACGGCACGCACGTGGCCGGCACCATCGGCGGGGCCACCCACGGGGTCGCCAAGGGCGTGCAGCTGCGCGGGGTGCGCGTGCTGGGCTGCGACGGCTCCGGCACCACCTCCGGGATCATCGCGGCCCTGGACTGGGTGCGGGCCAACCACGTGAAGCCGGCCGTGGCCAACCTCTCCCTGGGCGGGGGCTACTCCGCCGCCCAGAACGCCGCGGTGACCAGCCTGGTGAACGCGGGGGTGGCCACCGCGGTGGCGGCCGGCAACGAGAACCGCGACGCGTGCCGGGTCTCGCCCGCCTCGGCCGCCGGGGTGGTGACGGTGGCCGCCACGGACCGCACCGACACCCGCGCGTCCTTCTCCAACCACGGCTCGTGCGTGGAGACCTACGCCCCCGGCGTGGACGTGACCTCCACCTGGCTCGGCGGCGCCACCCGGACGATCAGCGGCACCTCCATGGCCAGCCCGCACGTGGCCGGGGTCATGGCCCTGCACAAGGGCGCCAACGGCGACGCCCCCTCGGCCACCGTCAGCGGCTGGGTCGTCTCCAACGCCACCCCCGGCGTCGTGCGCGCCAACCCCGGCAGCACCCCGAACCGCCTGCTGTTCACGTCCACCCCCTGAACCCCCGGGGGCTCAGTCCGCGGTGACGGCGGTGTTCACCTCCGCGAAGTGGCACGCCGCCAGGTGGCCGGGCGCGCGCCCGGCCGCCGGGCCGGCGGCGTCCAGCTCGCCGTGGTGCACCAGCGCCGGCTCCTCGGTGGCGCACACGTCCTGCGCCTTCCAGCAGCGGGTGCGGAAGCGGCACCCCGAGGGCGGGTCCAGCGGGCTGGGCACGTCGCCGGTGAGCACGATGCGCTGGCGCGCCGCCTCCACCGCCGGGTCGGTGACCGGGGCCGCCGACAGCAGCGCCTGCGTGTACGGGTGCTGGGGCGCCTCGTACACGCTGTCGGCGGGACCGATCTCGACGATCTTCCCCAGGTACATCACCGCCACCCGGTCCGAGGTGTGCCGCACCACGGCCAGGTCGTGGGCGATGAACACGTAGGCCAGCCCGAGGCGGTCCTGCAGGTCCTCCAGCAGGTTCACCACGCCGGCCTGCACGGACACGTCCAGCGCGGAGACCGGCTCGTCCAGGACGAGGACCTGCGGCTCCAGCGCCAGTGCGCGCGCGATGCCCACCCGCTGGCGCTGGCCGCCGGAGAACTCGTGCGCGTACCGGTTGCCGTGCTCGGGGTTCAGGCCCACCAGCCGCAGCAGCTCCGCCACCCGCGCCGGGCCGGTCCGCGCGTCCCACAGGCCGTGGATCCTTAGCGGCTCGGCGATGACGTCGTTGACCGGCATCTTCGGGTTCAGCGAGGCGTAGGGGTCCTGGAAGACGATCTGCAGGTCGCGGCGCACCGGGCGCATCCGCGCGGTGCTCAGCGTCGTCAGCTCCCGCCCGGCCAGGCGCACCGAGCCGGAGGTGGGCCGGTGCAGCTGCAGCACCGCGCGCCCGGTGGTGGACTTGCCGCACCCGGACTCCCCCACCAGCCCGAGCGTCTCGCCCGCGTCGACGTGGAAGCTGACCCCGGAGACAGCCTGCACGTGCCCGGTGGTGCGCCGCAGCAGGCCGCCGCCGCGCACGGGGAAGGACACCACCAGGTCCTCGACCTCCAGCAGGTGCGGCTCCGCCCGCCCGCCGCCCGCGCCGCCGGTCTCGCCCGCGCCGTCCGGGCCGGTCGTGCCGCTCGTGGTCGTGCTCGTGCTCACGCGCTGGCTCCCGTGGCGGTGGGGGCACCGGGGCCGTCGGCGCCGGTGCCGCTGAAGACGGTGGAGGGGCGGGCCAGCCGCGCCAGCTCGTCGCTGTGGTGGCAGGCGGCGAGCTGCCCGGCGTGGTCGGTGGCCAGCAGCTCCGGCTCGCGCTGCCGGCAGTCCTCGCGCGCCAGCGGGCAGCGCGGGGAGAACGGGCAGCCGGCCGGCAGGTGCAGCAGCGAGGGCGGGGTCCCCGGCACGGGCCGCAGGCGCCCGCCGTGCCCGGGGGTGGGCACCGAGCCCAGCAGGCCGGCGGTGTAGGGCATGCGCGGGGTGCGGAACACCTGCTCCACCGTGCCGGTCTCCACCGCGCGCCCGGCGTACATCACCAGCACCCGCTGCGCGGTGCCCGCCACGACGCCCAGGTCGTGGGTGATGAGGACGATCGCGGCGCCGACGGCGTCCTTGACCTCCATGAGCTTCTCCAGCACCTGCGCCTGCACGGTGACGTCCAGGGCCGTGGTGGGCTCGTCGGCGATGATGACGTCGGGCTCGTTGATGACCGCCATCGCGATCATCACACGCTGGCGCATGCCGCCGGAGAACTCGTGCGGGTAGGCGCGCAGCCGCTCGCGCGGGCGCGGGATGCCCACCAGGTCCAGCACCTCCGCGGCGCGCTCCGTCGCCGCGCGCGCGCCGACCGCGTGGTGCGCCCGGTACGCCTCGGCCAGCTGCGCGCCGACGGTGTAGACGGGGTTCATCGCCGTCATCGGGTCCTGGAACACCATCGCCACGTCCCTGCCGCGCATCCGCCGGCGCGCCGAGGGGCTCATCGCCAGCACGTCGCGGCCGCGGAAGAGGACGCGCCCGCGCACCCGCGCGGACTTCGGCAGCAGACCCATGACGGCCAGCGAGGAGACCGACTTGCCGGAGCCGGACTCCCCCACCACGCCCAGCACCTCGCCCGGGTGCAGCTCGTAGGACACGCCGCGCACGGCCTCGACCACGCCGTCCTCGGTGGGGAAGCGGACGCCGAGGTCCTCCACGCGCAGCAGGGCGCCGTCGCCGCCGGCGGGCGGCGGGGTGGTGGGGCTCATCAGTCACGCACCTTGGTCTGTCGGGGGTCGAAGGCGTCGCGCAGGCCGTCGCCGATGAAGTTGACCGCCAGGGCGATCGCCACGATGAAGGCGGCGGGCCACCAGAACAGCCACGGCCGGGTCTGGAACGCGGCCTGGTAGTTGGAGATCTGCAGGCCCAGCGAGGAGTCCGGCGGGCGGACCCCCACGCCGAGGAAGCTCACCGCCGACTCCAGCAGGATCGCCGAGGCGATGGTGAGGGTCGCGTTGACGACGATGGAGCCGACGGCGTTGGGCAGCACGTGGCGCACGATGATGCGCCCGGGGCGCGCGCCCAGCGCGCGCGCCGCCTCCACGAACTCCTTCTCGCGCAGCGAGAGGATCTCCCCGCGCAGCAGGCGGGCCATCGTGGTGAACAGCAGCAGGCCCAGGGCCACGCCCAGGGCGAGCACCCCCGCGCCGCCGGTGGCGCGCCCGACCACGGCGGCCACCAGCAGCACCGGCACCGCGATGACCAGGTCCACCACCCGCATGAGCACCGCCTCGGTGCCCCCGCGGAAGAAGCCCGCCAGGGCGCCGAACAGCACGCCCGTGACCGTGGAGACGACGCCGGCGAGCAGCCCCACCAGCAGGGTCTGCTGCGCACCGCGCATCGTCAGCGCGAAGTAGTCGGTGCCCACGTTGTCCTGCCCGAAGGGGTGCGGGCCCACCGCCAGGCCGTCGCCGTCCAGGAAAGCCGGCAGCAGGTCCAGGGTGGGGCGCCCGCCGTCCACGGGGTCGCTGGTGGCCAGGTACGACTGCCCCCACCACCCCGGCAGCGGCCCGGCGCCGATCGAGGTGACCGACAGCAGCACGACGGCGGCCAGCGCCACCAGCCCGGCCATCGCGCCCCGGTGGCGCAGGAACCGCCGGCGCACGAGCTGGCCCTGGGTGCGGGCGACGACGGAGGTGAACCCGGCCTCCTCGGCCCGCGCCGCCGGCGCGAGCGCGCCCGCGGCCGGTTCGGTGCTGGGCGGTGTGCTCATCGCTGCTCCCGGGCGTGCTGAGTGTGCTGGGCGTGCTGGAGGTGCTGGAGGTGCTGGGCGGGCCGCGCGGGGCGGCGGGTGCGCGCGCTCACGAGAGCCGGATCCGCGGGTCGAGGAAGGCGTACGCCAGGTCCGCGACGAGGTTGAAGACGACGATCGCCACGGAGGTGACGACGAAGAACGCCATCACCGGGTTGGGGTCCACCTCGCCGAGGCCGGTGATGAACAGGTTGCCCATCCCCTGCCAGCCGAAGACCCGCTCGCTGATGACCGCGCCGCCGATGACGGCGCCGAAGTCGATCGCCGTGAACGTCGCGATGGGGATCAGGCCGTTGCGGAAGGCGTGCCGCACCACCACCGTGCGCTCGGTCAGCCCCTTGGCGCGGGCGGTGCGCACGTGCTCGGCGTTGAGGACCTCCAGCATCGACGAGCGCGTGTAGCGGCTGTACGTCGCCAGCGAGATGAGGACCAGGGAGAGCGTGGGCAGGACCAGGTGCATCGCCTGGTCCACCGTGGTCTCCCAGAAGTCGCCGGAGAAGTTTGGCGTCTGCGCGCCGATGGTGGACAGCGGCCGCCCGCCCACCGAGCGGGCGTAGTCGGCGAAGGAGGCCAGCAGCCGGTCCGTGAACACCACCGCGGCGGTGAGCACGCCGGTGAGCACCGCGGCGCGCACCGCCTCGGCGCGCTCCAGCGGCCCGCCGGCCACGGCCCCCACCAGCGCGCTCAGCGCGACGGTCACCACCAGCAGCACCCCCATCGTGCCCCAGGTGGAGACGTCGAACAGCGGCTGCAGCGGCACCGAGGCGACCGTGCCGATCAGCGCGGTGACGAGCGCGCCCACCAGGACCCGGCGCCGGTGCAGGCCGCTGACGAGGAACGTCACCCCCACCGCGGCCGCCACCGACAGCACGCCGACGAGGCCGACGCCCAGCGCGGGGCGCGCGAACCAGCCCAGCGCCGACAGCTGCAGCAGGACCGCGGCGGTGACCGCGGCGCCGGCGGCGAAACCCAGCCACCTCCACGCCCGCCGGCCCGGCACGGCGCTCATCACCAGGGCGCCGACCACGACCGCGGCCGCGGCCACCACCGGCACCGGCACCCGCGGGTCGGCCAGCCAGTCGTTGTAGGCGATCGCCAGGTACTGCTTGAGCACGATGCCGATGACGAACACCGGCAGGGAGAAGAACACGAACGCGGCGAACGTCACCGAGTAGTCCAGGCGGCTGTACTGCTTCAGCGCCGAGACGATCCCGACGCCGATGCCGATGAGCATCGCCAGGACCGTCGCGCCCAGGACCAGGCGCACGCTGGTGACGGCGGCCTGGCCGACGAGGACGCTGACCTCCTGGCCGTTCTTGCTCAGCCCCAGGTCGCACCCGCCGCCGGGCACGAGGCAGCCGCCGACGCCGCGCAGCCAGCCGAGGTAGCGCAGCGGCACGGGCACGTCGAGCTGCAGCCGCTCGGTGCGCTGGGCGAACTGCGCCTCCCGGTCGCCCGGCGGGAGTTCGCGGATGTCGTTGTAGGGGTCGCCGGAGTTGGCGACGAGCACGTACACGAAGAAGCTGGCGACGAGCAGGGTGAGGAAGGAGACGACGAGCCGCCGGGTGGCGAAGACGAGCACGGGGGGTCCTCCGGGGGGACGGGGAGCGGCCGGGCCCGGGGGGACCGGGCCCGGCCGCGAGGGGCGTCAGGTCAGGACAGCGCCCACTCGTCCATGTTCCAGGTGATCTGGGCCTGCGAGGGGTTGACCACCACGCCGCTGACGCCCTTGGACCAGGCCGCCAGCTCGGGGAAGGCGAACACCGGGATCGTCACCAGGTCGTCCCACAGGACCTTCTCGATCTGCGCGACGAGCTGGTCCTGCGCGGCGGGCTCGGTGGCGCGGTTGAGCTGCGCGACCAGGTCGTCGACCTGCGGGTTGCTGTAGCAGCCGTAGTTGGCCGAGCCGCAGCCCTCGGTGGTCCACTGCCCCGCCGAGCCGGTCACCAGGGCCGAGCCGGACCAGGCGAACAGGCCGACGTCGAAGTTGCCCTGCGGGAACTCGGTGCCGAAGGCGTTCTCGCTGGCGGCGTCCACGACGGTGAACCCGGCCTGGCCGCAGGACTCCGCCAGCAGCTGCACCTCGTTGGTGCGGCGCTGGTTGGGCGCCTGGTACAGCACCCGCACCGTCGTGCCCTGCGCGCCGGCCTGGGCCAGCAGCGCCTGCGCGCCGGGGATGTCGGTGGTGTCGTACTGCCCGCCGTAGGCGGCGGAGGTGATGGTCTCGTAGTTGTCCCGGAACGGGTACGTGTACCGGGAGTCCTGCAGCTGCGCCTCGGCGCTCTGCGGCTTGATGAGGCGGTCGACGATGAGCTGGCGCGGCAGGCACTTGGCGAAGGCCTCGCGCACCCGCCGGTCGGCGAAGACGCCCTTGAAGTTGAAGTCGAAGTGCTCGTAGGTGAAGCCCTGGTAGCTCTCGCTGTTCACCGTCTCGCCCAGGGACTCCAGCTGCGCGACGAGGTCCGGGTTCGGCTGCGGCTCGATGACCTGGACCTCGTTGTTCTGCAGCGCCGCGAACTGCGCCTCCTGGTCGATGAAGCGCACGACGACGTTGCGCGTCTTCGCCGGGGTGCCCCAGTAGCGCTCGTTGGCCGTCAGGGTGACGTTGTTGCCCGCCTCCCAGGAGGTCAGCGAGTACGGCCCGTTGGAGGGGATGTTCGCCGCGTCGCCCAGGTCGCCGGGGTTGAAGACCCAGCCGGTGTTCCAGAACTCGGCGGCGGGGGCCAGCGCGGCGGGGTCGGCGGCGGTCGCGGCCGCGACGAGGTCCGGCACGCCGGAGACGCGCTCCACGACGTGCGCCGGCATGATCTCCAGGGAGCCGAACGAGGCCTGCCAGTCGGCGAACGGCTCGTCGTAGACGACCGTCACCTCCTTGTCGCCGTCAGCGCACTGCGGCTGCTGCATCTGCTCGTACCCGGCGGTGCTGGCCGGGTTGAACAGGTCGCTGCCGTCGGCCGCGCGGAACTTCCCCGAGCGCGACATCCAGGTGAGCACCAGGTCGTCGCAGTCGACGGCCTCGCCGTCGGACCACACCGCCCCGTCGGCGATGCTGTAGCGCACGGTCAGCGGGTCGTCGGAGGTCTTCTCGAACGTGCCGAACTCGGTGTCGGGCACGGCGGTGCCGTCGGTGCCGTAGTACCAGAAGCCGCGCAGAACCTGGTTCAGGACGAACGTGTTGCGGGTGCCGTTGGTGTCGCCGGTGCCGTTGTTGTAGGCCTGGAACTCCTGCTCGGCGGCCGCGGTGATCGTGCCGTCCGCGGTGCCGCCGGCGGCGGCGCCCTCCGCGGGTTCCTCGCCGGACGAGCCGCTGGTCGTGCACCCGGCGACGGCCAGGGTCCCGACGAGGGCGAGCGCCGCGATCCGGGCGCTCCTGGGGGTGTTCCTCAACTCGCGTCCTCCTGGATTCGTCGCGCAGT
Organism: Kineococcus gurbantunggutensis; assembly: GCF_050871925.1. NCBI lineage: Bacteria > Bacillati > Actinomycetota > Actinomycetes > Kineosporiales > Kineosporiaceae > Kineococcus > Kineococcus gurbantunggutensis. The sequence continues at coordinate 42,146 of NZ_JBJLSG010000001.1, read as the reverse complement.
CTGCCCAGTGACCAGGGCGCTGCGTGCGCACAGTGCTCACTCAAACGGCCAGACCGTAACCCGCCGGGGAGCGGGAACCGCCGCGGCGCCGCGAAGGTTCACGCACTGGAAACACCCGGCCCGCGCCGGTTACGCGCCCGAAACGCGGCACCGGCCCGGCCGGGCCGCCCCCGTGCCGCCCCCGTGCCGGTGCCGTGTCGGTGCCGGGGCCTACGGTCCTCACCGTGCCCGCCGCTCCCGCGCCCCCGCCCGCCGTGCGCGTCCACGGCCTGTGGACGCGCACGGGGACCCTGGCGCTGTGGGTGCAGGCCCCGCGCCGCCCGGTGGGCGCGGCCCGCCCCGCCGACCTCGCCGCCCTGGCCGCCGCCGCGCCGCGCGCGGTGCACCTGGCGGCCGCGCTGGCCCGGCCCGCCGCCCGCGAGCTGGCGCTGCGGCTGCCGTGCACCCCCGCCGGCCGGCCCGTGCCCGCCTGCGCGCGCGCCCGCGGGGAGGTGGTGCTGCGGCCGGTGGCGGTGCCGGTGGTGGAGCTGCGCGGCGACGCGGTGCTGGACGTGCTCGCCGAGGTGCTCGGCGAGGAGCCCGGCCCGGCGGCCGCGGTCGCCGGCGACGGGCTGCGATGGCTGGCGCACGCGGCGCGCGGCGCCCGCGCCGCCGTGGACGCCGGCGCCGTCCTGCCCACCCTGGGCCCGGCGCCGGGCGACGCGCCGGGCGAGGCCGCGGAGGTGCGGGCCCGCTGGGCGCCGGTGCCCGACAAGCGCTTCCACCGCTGGCGCAGCGCGCTCGCCGACCTCGCCCCCGCGGTGCTGCGCTGCGAGCAGCCGCCCCCGCGCACCCCGGCGCCGGCCGCCGCCGCGCTGGCCGACGAGGTCGTCACCGCCGTCACCGACCTGCTCGTCGCCCGCCGCACCGCGCACGTGCGCCCGGGCACCGGCGCCCTGGGGCCCGGGCCGGCGGCCTGGGTGCGCGCCCTGGCCACCGGCGACCCCGTGCCCGAGCACGCGCAGCCGCGCTCGCTGGCGCACCGGGTGCGCGACTGGCACCGCAGCGCCGAGGGCAGCGGGTACGACCTCGTGCTGCGCGTGGTCGAACCGCCCGGCGACGACGAGCGCTGGCGGCTGCAGGCGCGGCTGCGGCCCGTGGACGACCCCAGCCTGGCGCTGACCCTGGAGCAGGTGCGCGCGGAGTCCGGCGCCGGCGGGCCGGGCGGCGGGGAGGACCCCGTGCTGCTGCTCATGGCCCGCACCGCGCAAGCCGCCGCCGCGCACCCCCCGCTCAAGCGCCTGCTCGCCGGCGCCGCCGACGCCGACGTGGAGGTCGGCGCCGAGGACCTGCTCGACCTCGTGGAGGTCGGCGGCCCCCGGCTCGCCGCCGCCGGCGTCGCCCTGCAGCTGCCGCGGCACTGGACGCGCCGGCCGGTGAGCCTGTCCCTGCACGCCGCCGCCGCCCCGCCCGGCGCCGTGACGAACCCGCGGCTGCGCCGCGCCGACCTCGTCGCCTTCGAGTGGCGCGCCGCGCTCGGCGGCGCCGCCGTCACCGAGGCCGAGCTGCTCGCCCTGGCCGCCTCCCGCGAGCCGCTGGTGCGCTTCCGCGGCGAGTGGGTGCAGGTGGACCGCGAGGCGCTGCGGCGCAGCGCGCTGTTCCTGCGCCGGCGCGGGCGCGGCACCACCACCGTGCTGGACCTGCTCACCGGCCTGGGCGCCGACCGCGACCTGCCCGCCCCCGTCACCGGCGTGCACGCGCGCGGCGCGCTCGGCGAGGTGCTCGCCGGCGAGGCCGAGGCGCACGCGGCGCCGCTGCCGGACCCGCCGGGGCTGACCGCGCAGCTGCGCCCCTACCAGCGCCGCGGCGTGGCCTGGCTGGCCGCGATGGCCCGCCTGGGGCTGGGCGCGGTGCTCGCCGACGACATGGGGCTGGGCAAGACGGTGCAGCTCCTCGCGCTGGAGCTGCACGAGCGCACCGGCGGGCACGAAGCCGGGCACGACACCGGGCACGTGGAGGGCGCCGGCGGCGGGCACCGGCCGACGCTGCTGGTGTGCCCGACGAGCCTGGTGGGCAACTGGCGGGCCGAGGCCGCCCGGTTCACCCCCGACCTGCGGGTGCACGTGCACCACGGCCCGGACCGCCCGCGCGGGGAGCACCTGGCCCGCACCGCCGCCCGGCACGACCTCGTGGTGACCACCTACGGGCTGCTGGTGCGCGACGCCGCCGACCTGGCCGCGGTGCGCTGGCGGCGCCTGGTGCTCGACGAGGCCCAGCACGTCAAGAACGTCGCCACCCGCGCCGCCCGCGCCGTGCGCGCGGTGCCCGCCGAGCACCGGGTGGCCCTGACCGGCACGCCGGTGGAGAACCGGCTGGAGGACCTGCGCGCCGTGCTGGACGCCACCAACCCCGGCCTGCTGGGCAGCGCCGCGAGCTTCCGCGACACCTTCGCGGTGCCCGTGGAGAAGCTCGGGCACACCGCCCCCGCGCGCCGCCTGGCGCTGGTGACGCGCCCGTTCGTGCTGCGCCGCGTCAAGACCGACCCCGCCGTGGCGCCGGACCTGCCCGAGCGCCTGGAGATGACGGTGCGGGCGAGCCTGACGCCCGAGCAGGCGGCCCTGTACCGGGCGGTGCTGGACCGGCTGCTGGCCCGCCTGGCCGACGCCGACGACCGCGGCCGGCGCGGCCTGGTGCTGGGCGCCCTGACCCGGCTGGCGCAGGTGTGCAACCACCCCGCGCACTACCTCGGCGACGGCTCCGGCGTCCTGCACCGCGGCCGGCACCGCTCGGGCAAGCTGGAGGTGCTCGACGACGTGGTGGGCACCGCCCTCGCCGAGGGCGAGAGGGTGCTGTGCTTCACCCGCTTCGCGGAGTTCGGGCACCTGCTCGCCCCGCACCTGTCGGAGCTGACCGGCCGGCCGGTGCCGTTCCTGCACGGCGGGCTGGCCCGCGGCCGGCGCGACGCGATCGTGGAGCGGTTCGCCCGCGACGACGGCCCGCCGGTGCTGGTGCTCTCGCTGCGCGCGGCCGGCACCGGGCTGAACCTGACCGCCGCCAGCCACGTCGTGCACCTGGACCGCTGGTGGAACCCCGCCGTGGAGGACCAGGCCACCGACCGCGCGCACCGCATCGGCCAGCGGCGCACCGTGCAGGTGCGCACCCTGGTCAGCACCGGGACCGTGGAGGAGAAGGTGGACGAGGTCATCGCCCGCAAGCGCGAGCTGGCCGGCTCGGTCGTCGGCGCCGGCGAGCGCTGGATCACCGAGCTGGACGACGAGGCGCTGCACGACCTGCTGCGCCTGGGCGCCGACGCGGTCGGGGACTGAGCCGTGGCCCACCCCCGCCGCCCCTCCCCGCGCACCTCCGCGGGCCCCCGCGCCGCGCGCCCGGCCGCCGGGCGCTGGTCGCGCCGCCTGCTCACCGCGCTGCCCGCCGCCCTGGCCGGCGCCCACGACCCCGCCCGCTGGCGCCGCGGCGCGGAGCTGGCCGCCGCGGGGGCCGTGGGCGAGCTGCGGGTGCGCGCCGGCGCGGTCGGCGCCCGCGTGCAGGGCGCGCGCCCGCGCCCGTGGCTGGTGGAGGTCGGCGTGCGCCGCCACGGGCCCGCCGAGGTCGACGCGCTCGTCGCGGTGCTGGTGGAGAACCCGCTGCTCATCGCGCCGCTGGCCGGCGGGGACGTGCCGCCGGTGCTGCCGGACCTGCTCGCCGAGGTCGGCCTGGACCTGCTGCCCGCCCCCGGCGAGCTCACCCACGACTGCAGCTGCCCCGACGACGGCGAGCGCGCGTGCGAGCACGCCGCCGCCGTCCTGCACGCGCTGGCCGCGCACACCGACGCCGAACCCTCCGCCCTGCTGGTGCTGCGCGGCCTGGCGCCGTCGGGGCTGCTGCGCCGCGTGGAGAGCGCCGCCTCCGGTCCCGCCCCCGTCGTGGAGGAGCTGCCGGCCGACCCGGTGGCGTTCCACCGCCTGGCCGCCGACCCGCCGCCGCTGGCCGTGGCGCCGCGGGTGCCCGGGCGCACCCCGGCCGACGACCTCGACGCGGTGGCCCTGGGCCCCGGCGGCGACGGGATCGCCGACGCGCTGCGGCCGTTCTACGCGGCGCTGCGCGAGGCCGGCGCGGGCGCTGGAGGCAGCAGGAGCGGCGGGGGCGGCGGGGGCGCTGGCGCTGGCGGGCTCAGGTCCACAGCAGGCCCGGCACCGGGCTGAGCGGGCCGGCCGCCGCGGCGCGGGCCAGCGCCAGCGCCCCGTCCAGCGGCGAGCCCGCCGGCGCCAGCGCGCGCAGGTCCGGGGCGGTGGCGGCCAGCGCCGTGCGGAAGGAGGCCAGCAGCGCGGCGGAGGCGAACGCGCCGCCCGTCCAGGCCACCGCGTCCGTGCCCGCCGCGCGCGCCGCGGCCACCGCGGTCTCGGCCAGGGCGCTGCCGGCCTGCGCCACGACGGCGCGCGCGGCGGGGTCGCCGCCGGGCCCACCGCCGGGCACGTCAGCGGGCCCACCGGCGGGCCCGTCGCCGGCGAGGGCGGTGACCGCGGGCGCCAGGGACGCCAGCACGCGGGCGCGGTCGTCGCCGGCCAGCAGCCGCGGCCAGCCCCGCGGCTCCCCCAGCGCGGCGCGCGCCGCGGCCAGCAGCCGGTGCCCGGCCGGGCAGCGACCGTCCTGCGCGCGCAGCGCCTCCTCCAGCGCGCGCCGGCCGATCCACGCCGCCCCGCCGCGGTCGCCCAGCAGGTGCCCCCAACCGTCCACGCGCGTCCAGGTCCCGGCGGCGGAGCGGCCCAGCCCGATCACGCCGGTGCCGGCGGCGACGACGGCGCCGGGCCGGTCGCCCAGCGCGCCGGCGTGCGCGGTGAGGGCGTCGGCGGCCAGCACCACCGCGCCCGGCGCCAGCGCGGCGACCACCTCCGCGCGCACCGCGTCCCGGTCGGCGGCCACGGAGGCCAGGCCGGCCGCCCCCAGGGCGAGCGCCGCCACGGGCCGCCCCCGCAGCAGCGGGTCGCGCTCGCGCCGGGCGGCCAGGTCGCCCAGCACGGCGCGCACGGCGCGCAGGACCCCGTCGCCGCGGGCCGCGGTGCCCGGCCCGCCCACCCGCAGCCCGGCACCACCGCCGCCCGCACCGGTCAGGAGGGCGCGCGCGCCGGAGCCGCCCACGTCCAGGCCCACGAGCAGCGGGCCCGCGGGCAGCCGGTCCCCCGCGGGCCCCGGGTCCCGCCCCGCTCGCTCCACCACGGCGGCACCCTGCCACGCCCGCGGGCCGGGCGGCGGCTCAGCCGGCGGCGTCCAGGTCCCGCACGCTGACGCGGTTCTTGCCGGCGGCCTTCGCCGCGTACATCGCGTCGTCGGAGGCACGCACGAAGTCGCTCGTGGTGCGGTCCCGGGCCGCGCCCAGCGCCACGCCGACGCTGGCGCTGACGCGCACCTCGCCCACCGAGAGCTGGAACGGCGCCGCGAGGGCGTCGGCGGCGCGCTGCGCGGCCGCGCGCACCTCCTCGGCCCCGCCGTCGCCGCTGCGCACGACGACGAACTCGTCGCCGCCCAGGCGGCCCACCACGTCCCCGGGGCGGCAGCGCGCGCGCAGGCGGCCGGCGACGGCCACGAGCAGCTCGTCGCCGGTGGCGTGGCCGAAGCGGTCGTTGACGGCCTTGAAGCCGTCCAGGTCCAGGAACATCCCGGCGAGGCGCCCGCCGGTGCGCCGGGCCCGCTCCAGCGCCCGCTCCAGGCCCTCCAGCGTCCCGGCGCGGTTGGCCAGCCCGGTCAGGGCGTCCACGAGCGCGCGCGAGCGCAGCACCTCGTGCAGCTCGCGCATCTCCTCGGAGGAGATGCGCATGGCGCGCTCGAGCACGTACCGGGAGCGGTCGTGCTCGACGTACACCGACGACACCGCCGTCAGCAGCCGGCGCCACTGCTCGGCGTCGGGCGGGGTGCCGGCGTCGGCGCCGGCGCGGCGCAGCTGGCGCGCGAGCACCCGGTGCAGCTCCTCCCCGCCGGGGCCGCCGGTGCCGCCGGGGCCGCTCACCGGGACCACTCCGACAGCACAGCGACGGTCACCGTCTCGTTGTGCAGGTCGCACGGGCGGGTGGCGGTGGGGGCCAGCTCGCCGTAGGTGTAGAACCCCACGGCCGGGGTGCCGCCGGGCAGGCCGGCCACGACGGCCTCCAGCTCGTCCTCGGTGCGCGCGCCGAGCGCCATGCGCCGGCCCAGGCAGCTGACGACGAGGGCGAGGGTGCCGTCCGCGCCGGGCTGGGCGCCGCCGCCCGCGCCGGCGGCGGCGGTGCGCGCGGCGGTCTCGGCGGCGTCGGCCAGGGCCTCGGAGTCCTGGTGCAGCAGCTGCACCGCGGACCCCTCCGGCACGTCGCCGGTCAGGCCGATCGCGTTCGTCTCCTCGTCGGTGCTGCGCACCGAGCGCACCAGCGCCGAGCTGCGCTCCCCGGCGCGGCGGATGGCCAGCGGGAAGCGCAGCCCCGACACCGGCAGGTCCCGCGCCTCCTCGCCGAGGTAGCGGCGGTACAGCTCCAGCGCGGGCTGGCCGTCGACCTCGAAGAGGGTTGCGCCGCTGGAGCGGGTGACGCACCGCTCGGGGCCGAGGTCGGCCCAGCCGCTGCCGGTGCCGGTGGTGAAGGTGATCCGCTCGCCGTACATGCCGACGCCGAGGAGGACGCCGCGCTCGGCGCGCCCGTCCAGCAGCGTCCAGGGGTCGGGCAGCGCGCCGTCGGGGCCGGGGAAGCCGGCGGACATGCCGCCGAAGAGGGGCACGGAACCGCCGGTGCCGGCCACCAGGCCCTCGGCGAGGGCGTTGCCGACGACGGTGAGGCCGTCGGCGACCACGAGGACCCCGGCGAGGTCGTCGCCGTGGCGGCGCAGGCGCGCCCCGAGGCGCTGGCCGTCGGCGTGCGAGGAGTGCCGGTCCAGCGGGGCGCGCTCCAGGACCAGGCGGGTGGCGTCGAAGCGGACGGCGACGACCAGGACGACGTCGTCGAGGACCTGCTCGCCCTGCACGACGCCGGCCGTGGAGAACCCCACGACCACGGAGGCGGGGTAGGCGGCGTCCAGGTCCGCCACCGGCACCCGCTCCGGCGCCACGCGCGGGCCGACGAGCGCGAGCACGAGGGTGGAGGCGCCGTCCAGGGCGGGCAGCTCACCCGCCCACCCGGACGCCTCGCTCCAGCGCACCGACTCGACCCGCACCCCGCACCTCCCCGCCCCGGGGCCGCTCCTCGACCCCGGGGGTCACATCGGTGCGCGGGGCGGGCGGCGTGAGGGCCGGCCACCCGGGCGGCGCAGCGCCGCGCGGGTGGCCGGCCCCCTGCGGGTCCGGGCCGGACCGGTCGGGCCGGACCGGTCGGGCCGGACCGGTCGGGCCGGACCGGTCGGACCGGGACGGTCAGACCGGGACGATCTCCGGGGCGCGCAGGCGCACCGCGTCGGCGCTGGCGTCGTCGGGCTGCTCCTGGGAGGCGCGCTCGGCGGCGACCCGCTCCTGGTAGGTGCGCACCTCGGTGGCGCGCCGCTCCTCGTCCCAGCCCAGCGCGTCGCCCATGAGCTGCGCGACGAGCTCGGCGCTCTCGGTGCCGCGGTCGTACGTCTCGATGGAGATGCGCGTGCGGCGGGCCAGGACGTCGTCGAGGTGGCGGGCGCCCTCGTGGGTGGCGGCGTAGACGACCTCCACCTTCAGGTAGTCGTCGGCGTGCGGCAGCGGCTCGCCCAGCGCGCGGTCCTGCGCGACCAGGGCGAGCAGCTCGTCGACGGTGGAGCCGTGGCGGTTGAGCAGGTGCTCGACCTGGTCCACGTGCAGGCCGGAGCGGGCGGCGATCAGGTGCCGCTGGTTCCACATCGCGTGGTAGCCCTCGGCGCCCACGAGCGGCACGTCCTCGGTGGTGGAGGCCGGCACCCCGCCGCCCAGGCCGTCGGCCGCCACGTCCACGGCGTCCTTGGCCATGACGCGGTACGTCGTGTACTTGCCGCCGGCCACGACCACCAGGCCGGGGACGGGGTGGCCCACGACGTGCTCGCGCGAGAGCTTGCTGGTGGACTCCGACTCGCCGCTGAGCAGCGGGCGCAGGCCCGCGTAGACGCCCTCGACGTCCTCGCGCGTCAGCGGGGACTTCAGCACCCCGTTGGCGTGCGAGAGCACGTAGTCGATGTCGGCGCTGGTGGCCGCCGGGTGGGCCTTGTCCAGCTCCCAGTCGGTGTCGGTGGTGCCGATGATCCAGTGCCGGCCCCACGGGATGATGAAGAGCACGCTCTTCTCGGTGCGCAGGATCATGCCGGTCTTCGACTGGATGCGGTCGCGCGGCACGACGAGGTGGATGCCCTTGGAGGCGCGCACCCGGAACTGCCCGCGCGCGTTGACCAGGGCCTGCGTCTCGTCGGTCCACACGCCGGTGGCGTTGATGACCTGCTTGGCGCGCACCCGGATCTCCGCGCCGGACTCCAGGTCGGTCAGCACCGCGCCGACGACCCGCTCGCCCTGGCGCAGGAACTCCTTCACGCGGGTGCGGTTGGCGGCCAGCGCGCCGTAGGTGACGGCGGTGCGGGCGATCGCCATGGTGTGCCGGGCGTCGTCGACCTGCCCGTCGTAGTACTGGATGGCGCCGACCATCGCGTCGCGGCGGATGCCCGGCGCCTCGCGGGCCACGCCCTTGCGCGTCAGGTGCCGGTGCAGGGGGAACCCCTGGTTGTTGCCGCCGGACAGCGCCATGGCGTCGTACAGGGCCACGCCGGAGCCGACGTAGGGGCGCTCGGCGAACCGCTTGGTCAGCGGGTACAGGAACGGCACCGGCTTCACCAGGTGCGGGGCGAGCTTGTTGCGCAGCAGGCCGCGCTCGCGCAGCGCCTCGTGCACGAGGCCGAAGTCGAGCATCTCCAGGTAGCGCAGGCCGCCGTGGACGAGCTTCGAGGACCGGCTCGAGGTGCCGCTGGCCCAGTCCCGCGCCTCCACCAGCCCGGTGCGCAGCCCCCGGGTCACCGCGTCCAGGGCGGCGCCGGTGCCGACGACGCCCCCGCCCACGACGAGCACGTCCAGCTCGCCCTCGGCCATCTCGCGCAGCGCGTCCTGCCGCGACTGCGGCGACAGCGGTTTGGTCTCCACGTCCAGGTCCTCCAGATCGAGCGTCTCGTCCATCCTCGGGCCGGACGCCGCGGGACGCTCGGTGAGCGCGGCGGCCGGCTCCGGCGCGCGGGCGGGTGCGTGCCCGCCCGCGCGCCGTCAAGCACTCGCGGGCGTCAGTCGACGTCCACCCAGTCCAGGGTGCGCTGCACGGCCTTCTTCCAGCCCGCGTAGCCGTCGGAGCGCTGGGTGTCGTCCCAGGTGGGTTCCCAGCGGGCGCCCTCGTTCCAGTTGGCCTTCAGCTCCTCGGTGTCCTTCCAGAACCCCACGGCCAGGCCCGCGGCGTAGGCGGCGCCCAGCGCGGTGGTCTCGGCCACGACGGGCTTGGACACCGGCACGCCCAGGATGTCGGCCTGCAGCTGCATGCACAGCTGGTTGGCGGTGATGCCGCCGTCGACCTTGAGCACCTCCACGGCCACGCCGGAGTCCTCGGCCATCGCCTCGGTGACGTCGCGGCTCTGGTAGCAGATCGACTCCAGGGTGGCGCGGGCGATGTGCGCGTTGGTGTTGTAGCGCGACAGGCCCACGATCGCCCCGCGCGCGTCGGAGCGCCAGTACGGGGCGAACAGCCCGGAGAAGGCGGGCACGAAGTAGCAGCCGCCGGAGTCCTGCACCTGGCGGGCCAGGCTCTCGGACTCCGCGGCGCCGGAGATGATGCCGAGCTGGTCGCGCAGCCACTGCACGGCCGAGCCGGTCACGGCGATGGAGCCCTCCAGCGCGTACACGGGCTTCTCGTCGTTGAACTGGTAGCAGACGGTCGTCAGCAGGCCGGCCTTGGAGCGCACCAGCTCGGTGCCGGTGTTCAGCAGCATGAAGTTGCCGGTGCCGTAGGTGTTCTTGGCCATGCCGGGGTCGAAGCAGACCTGGCCGACCATGGCGGCCTGCTGGTCGCCGAGGATGCCGGTCAGCGGGACCTCCCCGCCCAGCGGGCCGTCGGGCAGGGTCGTGCCGTACCCGGCGGTGCACGAGGACGGCTTGATCTCCGGCATCATCGCGCGCGGGATGCCGAAGATCCCCAGCAGCTCGTCGTCCCAGTCCAGGGTCTCCAGGTCCATGAGCATGGTGCGGCTGGCGTTGGTGACGTCGGTGACGTGCGCGCCGCCGTGGACGCCGCCGGTCAGGTGCCAGATCAGCCAGGAGTCGGTGTTGCCGAAGACGGCGTCGCCGCGCTCGGCGGCCTCGCGCACGCCGGGCACGTTCTCCAGGATCCACTGCACCTTGCCGCCGGAGAAGTACGTCGCCGGGGGCAGGCCGGTCTTGCGGCGGATCGTCTGCCCGCGCTCGTCGCGGTCCAGGGCGGAGGCCAGGCGGTCGGTGCGGGTGTCCTGCCACACGATGGCGTTGTAGTACGGCCGGCCGGTGCGCCGGTTCCACACCACCGCGGTCTCGCGCTGGTTGGTGATGCCCAGGGCGGCGAGGTCCTCCGCGCCCAGGTTCGCCTGGCGCATCCCGGACTGGATGACCGAGCTGGTGCGCTCCCAGATCTCGATGGGGTCGTGCTCGACCCAGCCCGGCCTGGTCATGATCTGGGTGTGCTCGAGCTGGTACTTGGCCACCTCGTTGCCGCCGTGGTCGAAGACCATGAACCGGGTGGACGTGGTGCCCTGGTCGACCGCGCCGACGTACCGTGCTCCGCTGTCGTTCGCCATGTCCGTGCTGCCTCTCTGCAGGTGCTGTCGGGGGTGCTGGTGCCGTGCGCGGCGGTCAGTCGTCCTCGGAGGGGACGCGCCCGGCGGGCTGGTCCTGCGCGTCCTCGTCGGGCAGGTGCCGCTCGACGAGGACGCGGTACAGGCCGCCGCCGACGAGGGCGCCGATCACCGGGGCGACGATGGGGACCCAGAAGTAGAACTGCTGCCCCACGGGCTCGCGCATCGCCGTGGAGTAGCCGGTGAGGAAGGACGCCACGCGCGGGCCGAAGTCGCGGGCCGGGTTGATGGCGTAGCCGGCGTTGCTGCCCCAGGCCATGCCGATGCCGACGACGAGCAGGCCGACGATGAAGGGGGCCATGTTCGCCCCGGGCGGCGTGGCGCGCAGCTCGGAGATCGCGAAGATGACGAACACGAGGATCGCGGTGCCGACGACCTGGTCCAGGAAGGCGGTGCCGATGCTCACGCCGGTGCCGGGCAGGGTGGAGAAGATGCCCTGGGTCTCGGCGGTGGTGCCGGGGTCCACGGTGGCGATGGCGTCGGCGTACACCCAGCGCACCAGCAGCGCGGCGGCGAAGGCGCCGAGGAACTGCGCGACCGCGTAGGGGAGCACCTTGCGCCAGGCGAAGCCCTTGTAGACGGCCAGCGCGATGGTCACGGCGGGGTTCAGGTGCGCGCCGGTGGTGCGCCCGGCGACGTAGATGCCGAAGGTGACGCCCAGGCCCCACGCCCAGTGGATGGAGTCGGCGCCGCCGTTCTGGCCGGCGACGACCTGGGCGACGACGCCGACGCCGAAGAGGATGAGGACCGCGGTGCCGGAGAACTCGGCCAGCAGCTCGCCGACCAGGGTCGGCTGCCGGCGCACCGTCGGTGGCGTCGCGGTCGACGCCGGTCTGGTCTGTGCCATGGGTAACTCCTCGTTGAGTCGACTGGCGGCTCGCTCGCCGCGGACCGGGACGTTAGGTGGGGGCCACCGGGGCGTCAACGACGGGCGTTCGACGATGCCGAACGTCTTCGCCGGGCGGGCCCGCGAGCTCAAGGGCGCCACCCGGACGGCCGATGCCTGCGCGGTGACCCCGCTGAGCGCCGCCGCCCCCGCCCCCGCCGCCGACCGCCCGCACCTGCGCGCCGTCGAGCGGCGACGGCCGGCGCAGCGCGGGACCGGGACGGGCGGGGGGACCCGCCGCGCGGGCGGCCACGGGGCGCAGCACGTCCTGGAGCACGGCCTGGAGCACGTGCTCGAGCACGCCCTGGAGCACGCCCTGGACGCCGACCAGCGCCTGGGCACGGCGACCGCGCTGCTGCTCGTGGAGGTGACCGGCACCGGCGCGCCGGCGGCCGCGGCCGTCGAGCGGCGGCTGCGCTCAGCCGTGCGCGCCGAGGACCGCTGGCTGCGCCCGGCGCCGGACCTGCACGCCGTGCTGCTGACGGGCCTGCGCCCCGGCACCGCCGAGGCCGCCGTCGAGCGCGCCGCCGACGCCCTGCTGCACGCCGTGGAGTGCTGGGCGGCGCTGGAGGGCGCCGGGGGGGTGCGCGTGAGCGTGGGGGCCAGCCTGGCGCCCTGGCGCGCGGCGACCGCCGCGGAGGCGCTGGCGCAGGCCGGCGCGGCGCTGGGCGCGGCCCGCGCCGCCGGCGGGGACTGCGCCCGCATCGGCGCGGCCTGAGGCGCGCGCCGCGCCGCTGAACCGGTTCGGCCGGGACCCGACCGCTGTGGGAGGCTGCCGGGACCGGCGCCGGTGCCGGCTCCCGGGTGCACGGCCCCCGGGCGAGTGGACGGGAACGGTGACATGGCGGGCTACGTCGCGCTGCTGCGCGATCGTCGGGTGGCGGCGCCCTTCGCGGCGTCCGTGGTGGCCAGGCTCTCGATCGCGACCATCCCCCTGGGGCTGGTGCTCCTGGTGCGCGGCCAGCGCGACGCGTGGGACCTGGCGGGCCTGGTGACGGGCGTGTTCGCGATCGGCCTGGCGCTGGGCACCCCCTTCTGGGGGCGCGGGCTGGACCGGCGCGGGCAGCCGGGGGTGCTGGTGCCCACCGCCACCGCCAGCGCGGCGCTGCTGCTGGCGCTGACCGCGGCCGTGGCCTCGCCCGCCGTGCCCGCCGCGGTGCTGGTGGTGCTGGCCTTCGCCGTGGGACTGACGTTCCCGCCGCTGAGCCCGGCGATGCGCGTCACCTGGCGGGTCGTGGTCGCCGACGAGCGGCTGCGGCGGCGCGGCTACGCCCTGGACGCCGTGGCGGTGGAGACGATCTTCGTGGCCGGGCCGCTGCTGCTGACGGTGCTGCTGGCCCTGGGCCCGCCCGTGGTGCCGCTGGTGGCCACCGCCCTGGCGCTGGCCGGCGGCACCCTGGCCTACTGCCGCTGCGCCGGTCCGCGCACCCGCCCGCCGGCCGCCGACCGCGGCGAGGCCGCCACCGGCGCCGGCGCCGGGCTGGGCGTGCTGCGCTCGGTCGGCGTCCCGCTCATGCTCTCGGTGATGCTCGCCATGAGCGTCGGCTTCGGCCTGCTCGACGTGTCGATGGCCGGCATGGCCGAGCAGCGCTTCGGCTCCGCGGACGACCTCGGCGTGCTCTTCGCCGCCATCGCCGGCGGCAGCGCCGTGGGCGGGCTGGCCTACGGCAGCCGCTCCTGGCGCAGCAGCGACCGGCTGCGCCTGGTGCTGACCCTCACCGGGTTCGGCGTGCTGCTGGTGCTGCTGTCCGTCAGCGCCGCCGGCAGCGTGCCGCTGCCCCTGCTGCTGGTGGCGCTGTTCGTCACGGGCCTGTTCATCTCCCCCAACCTCATCGCCGCGCAGCACCTCGTCGACGACCTGGCGCCGCGGCACCGGCTGGCCGAGGCGCAGGCGTGGCTGTCCACGGCGATCACCGCCGGCGCCGCGATCGGCAACGCGCTCGCCGGCGCCGTGCTGGAGCACCGCACGGCGCAGGTGTCGCTGGCGACGGCGGCCAGCGCGGTGCTGCTCGCGGCGGTGGTGGCGCTGCTGGCGCAGCGCCGCTGGCGCGAGGTGGCCCTGGCCGCCTGAGCGCACGGGACGGACGGCGGGGCGGCGCGCGGCCCGGGCGGGCGGGGCGGCGCGCCGCGTAGGCTCGCCCGCCGTGAGCAGCACCTCCTCCCCCGCCTCCCCCGCACCCGCCGCGCGCCCGACCGCGCTGGTGACGGGGGCGACCGCCGGCCTGGGGGCCGGCTTCGCCGACCGCCTCGCCGCCCGCGGGCACGACCTCGTGCTGGTCGCCCGGGACGCGGCGCGCCTGGAGGCCAGCGCCGCGGACCTGCGCGCGCGGCACGGGGTGTCGGTGGAGGTGCTGTCCGCGGACCTGGCCGACCGCGCGGCGCTGGCGCGCGTGGCCGAGCGCGTGGCGGACCCGGCGCGCCCGGTGGACGTGCTGGTCAACAACGCCGGCTTCGGCCTCAAGCAGCGCTTCTTCGACGGCGACCCGGCCGACCACGAGCGGATGTTCGACGTGCTGTGCCGCGCCGTGATGGTGCTCTCGCGCGCCGCGGCGGGCGCGATGGTGGCGCGCGGGCGCGGTCACGTGCTCAACGTGGGCTCGGTGGCGGGCATGGTGCCCGGCGGCGGGCACTACTCGGCCGCCAAGGCGTACGTCATCGTGCTCACCGAGACCCTGGCCGGGGAGCTGCGCGGCACCGGCGTGGGCGCCACCGTGGTCGCCCCCGGGTACGTGCGCACCGAGTTCCACGCGCGCTCGGGGATGCGCTCGGGCGGTCGCTCGGCGCTGACGCAGCGCGTGTGGCTGGACGTGGACGACGTCGTCGACGCGGCCCTGGACGACCTGTTCGCCGGGCGGGTCGTCAGCGTGCCCACGCGCCGGTGGCGGGCGGTCTCGACGGTGCTGGACGTGGTGCCGCGCTCGGTGGTCAGCCGGGTGTGGAACTCGATGCCGGGCGGGGCCAAGCGCCGCCACCCCGGCGGCGAGGAGCGCCGGGCGGGGTGAGGCTGGCGCGGTGCAGCGGGCGGGACGCGGCGCGGCGGGCCGGATCACCCGGAACGGGCAACAACCCAACGTAGTCGTCAAGTAACCTAGGGTTGTGAACCCTGCCACCGCCACCGGCTCCACCGGGGTGGCCGTCGACGCCGAGGAGGCGGCCCGCCTGGCGGCCCTGCGCGACTACGTCGACGTCGACGCCGAGCCCCCGCACGAGCTGCAGGCGGTGGTGCGCCTGGCGACGCGGGTCAGCGGCCTGCCGCACGCGGTGGTCAACATCATCGACGAGAAGCTCCAGCGGCAGCTGGCCGCCGAGGGCTTCGCGCGCGGGGACTGCGCGCGCGAGGACTCCATGTGCGTCTACACCGTCGGCGTCGGCGGGTTCGTCGACACCGTCGACGCCAGCGGCGACCCCCGCTTCGCCGCCAACCCCTGGGTCGACGGGCGGCTGGGCGCGGTGCGCGCCTACGCCTCCGCGCCGCTGCTGACGCCCGAGGGGCTCACCCTGGGCACCCTGTGCGTCTTCGACACCGAGCCGGGCGAGCTCACGCCGCCCCAGCGCGCCGACCTCGGCGACCTCGCCTCGCTCGTCGTGTCGATCTTCGACCGCGAGCGCCGCGCCCGCAGCGAGGTCGAGGCTCGCGAGGCCGCGCTGCGCGCCGAGCGCTCCGCCGAGACGGCCCGGGCCCTGCAGGCCGCCCTGCTGCCGCCCTCGCTGCCCCGGTGCGGCGCCGTGCGCCTGGCCGCCCGCTACCTGCCGGGCACCGACGGCAGCGAGGTGGGCGGGGACTTCTACGACGCGGTGCGCACCGAGAACGCCCTCGTCGTCGTCATGGGCGACGTGCAGGGCCACAACACCGCCGCCGCCGCGCTCATGGGGCAGGTGCGCACGGCGGTGCGCGCGTACGTCAGCGAGGGCCACGAGCCCTCGGCGGTGCTGGAGCGCACCAACCGGCTGCTGCTGTCCACCGGCGCGGAGCTGTTCGCCACCTGCTGCCTGCTCTCCCTGGACGAGGACACCGGCGAGGTCACCGTGGCCACCGCCGGGCACCCCGCGCCCGTGCTGTTCTCCCCCGGCGGCCCGCGCACCCTCGACGTCGAGCCCGGCCCGCCGCTGGGCGTGCTGGAGGACGCCGTCTACCCCGCCGCGCGCGAGCGGCTGCACGGCGCCAGCCGGCTGCTCATGTACACCGACGGGGTCGTGGAGTGGCCGCGGGAGGCCACCGACCAGGGCGCCGCCAGCGTCGAGCGGGTGCTGCGCGAGCACGCCGCCGCACCCGCCGAGGAGCTGGCCGACCACCTGCTCGCCCCCGCCGCCGGGGCGCTGCGCGACGACGCCGCGCTGCTCGTGCTCGACTACGCCGGCCCCGCCCCCGGCAGCCGCGAGTCGCAGCTGCAGCTGCCGGGCGACACCCGCGCCGTGGCCACCGCCCGCGCCCACCTGCGCGACGTGCTGGGCGCCTGGGGCCTGGTGCGGGTGGCCGACGAGGCCGAGCTCGTCGTCTCCGAGCTCGTCACCAACGCGGTGCTGCACACCGGCTGCGGCACCGCCCTGACGGTGCGCCACGACCCGCTGGCGGCGAGCCTGAGCCTGGGCGTCGACGACACCTCCACCTCGCACCCGCAGCCGCGCGGCGCCGGGGAGGAGTCCCTCAGCGGGCGCGGCATGCACATCGTCGACGTGCTCGCCGAGCGCTGGTGGGTCAGCCCGCGCGGGGACGGCAAGACCGTCTGGGCGGAGCTGCGGGTGGCCTGAGCCGGCCCGGCACGCGCGCGGGCCGCCCCCTCCGGCACCGGAGGGGACGGCCCGCGCGCACCCGGGGGCGTCAGTCGACGATCGCGCCCGGGTTGAGGTTGCGGCCGGGGTCCACGCCCTCGAAGAGCGCCCTGACGACCTGCTCGCCCGCCGGGGACAGGTCGTCGGCCACCCAGCGCTTGTGCTCGCGGCCCACCGCGTGGTGGTGCGAGAGGGTGCCGCCGTTGTCGATGAACGCCTGCTGGATGGCGCCCTTGACGATGTCGTAGGCCTCCAGCCCGTCGCGGTCCGCCGGCGGCTGGAACGCGAACGTGAAGTACTGGCACGCGCCGGAGTGGTAGCTGTGCGAGAGGTGGCAGAAGATGAACCCCTTCGTGCCGACCTCCGCGAACGCCTTCTGGGCGGCGGCCACCACGTCGTCGTGCAGCGTCTTCAGCGTCGCCCAGGTGGAGGACGTCTCGGACACGTCGCCGTAGGCGCCGCGGTCGAGGATGAAGTCGCGGATGTACGGGGTGTCGAACTTCTTCTGGTCGTACAGGGTGCCCGGGCCGGTGCCCACGCCGAAGCCGCCGTGCGCCTTGACGATCTCGTCGACCAGGCGCTTGCTGCGCTTGACGTGCAACGAGGAGCCCTCGAAGCCGATGAACGACAGGCACATCCTCGACAGGTCGAAGCCCTTGCGCTTGGAGGCGTAGAGCTTGACCCCCTTGGAGAGCAGCTGCGAGAGCGCGCTGCCCTTCTTGGAGGTCGCCAGCGTGAACTGGGTCTCCATCTCGTCGGACACGCGCGTGATCGAGGGGGACGCGTCGGAGGCGGCGATGTCGTGCATGGCCTTCAGCCCGCTGCCGTAGTCGGGGAAGAAGTACGCCTGGATCACGCGCTCCTCGGCCAGCCGGTGCACCTGCACGGTCGCCTCGGTGATCACCCCGAGGCGGCCCTCGCTGCCCAGGACCATCTCGCGCACGCTCGGGCCGGCGGCCTGCACCGGCACGTTGCGGGTGGCCACCACGCCCTTGGGGGTGACGACCCGCACGGCGCGGGTGATGTCGGCGATGTCGCCGAAGCGGTCGGACTGCATGCCCGAGGAGCGCGTGGCGATCCAGCCGCCCAGGGTGGAGTGCTTGAAGCTGTCGGGGAAGTGCCCCAGCGTCCAGCCGCGCGCGTTGAGCTGGGCCTCCAGGTCCGGGCCCAGGGCGCCGGCCTGGATGCGCGCGAGCTGGGAGGTCTCGTCCAGCTCCAGCAGCGAGCGCAGCCGGCCCAGGTCCAGGGAGACCACCGGGCGAGTCTCGTCGCGCGGGGCCTCCAGGGAGCCGACGATGTTCGAGCCGCCCCCGAAGGGGATCAGCACGGCGTCGGCGTCCAGCGCCACGCGCAGGGCCGCCTCCACCTCCGCCTCGTCGGCCGGGTAGACCACCAGGTCCGGCAGGCGGCCGAAGTCGCCGCGGCGCACGCGCACCAGGTCGCGCATGGACTTGCCGTAGGCGTGCACCACGCGGTCGAGGTCGTCGTCGTGGACGTGCTCGGCGCCCACAGCGGCCTCGAAGGCCTCGCGCAGCGCCGCCGGCGCCTGCGGGGCGGGCACGTCCAGCTCGGACAGCTCCGGCACCCGCACCGGCGGGGCGTCGAAGTCGATGCCCGCCATCCTCCGCGCGAACGGCGCCAGCGCCGGCTTGTCCTCGTGGTGGAAGGCCACGCCCTCCTGGCCCCAGCCCCACCACTTCATGTGCTCGACCACTGCGTCTCCCGTGCTCGCTGTCCCGCTGTCCTGCTGCTGCTCGTGCTGCCGCTGTCGTGCTGCGGCCGTGCTGCTGCTGCCGCTGTCGCGCCGCCGCCGTCCCGCCGCGCGGGTCCCGGAGAGCCTACGCGCGGCGCGAGGCCAGGAAGCGCACCGCCAGCGCGTACCCCTGCACCCCCAGGCCGGCGATCACGCCGGTGGCCACGGGGCTGACGAAGGAGCGCTGCCGGAAGTCCTCGCGCGCGTGGACGTTCGACAGGTGCACCTCCACCAGGCCGGCGCTCAGCTCCGCGCACGCGTCGCGCAGCGCCACCGAGGTGTGCGTCCAGGCGGCCGGGTTCAGCACCACCGGCCGGCCCTCGTCGGCGGCCCCGTGCACCCAGGCGAGCATCTCGTGCTCGGCGTCGGTCTGGCGCACCTCCACCGCCACGCCCAGCTCCGCCGCCAGCTCCTGCAGGGAGGCGTCGACGTCGGCCAGCGTGGTGGTGCCGTACACCTCCGGCTGGCGCTTGCCGAGCCGGCCGAGGTTGGGGCCGTTGAGGACCAGGATGCGCAGCACGTCGCGGACGCTACCGGCCGCCCCCGACACGGGCCCCGCGCGGCGGGCCGGGGCGCCCGCGCCGGGGGCGCACCGGTGCGCCGTGTCGGGGGCCGCTGCCACGCTCGGCGCGTGAGCACCAGCGGCACCCCGGCCACCCCCGCCCCGAGCGCCCCCGGCCCGCGCCCGGGCGGGGAGGTCTTCCGCTGCTTCGGCACCGGCGACCCGCTCTACGAGCGCTACCACGACACCGAGTGGGGCCGGCCGGTGCGCGGCGACGCCGCCCTGTACGAGCGGCTGAGCCTGGAGGCGTTCCAGTCCGGGCTGTCGTGGATCACGGTGCTGCGCCGGCGCGAGGCGCTGCGCGCCGCCTTCGACGGCTTCGACCCCGAGCGCGTGGCCCGCTACGGCGAGGACGACGTGCAGCGCCTGCTCGCCGACCCCGGGGTGATCCGCAACCGGCGCAAGGTGGAGGCGGTGGTGGCCAACGCGCGCGCCGCGCTGCGGCTGGCGCAGGCCGGGCCGGGGCTCTCGGAGCTGGTGTGGTCCTTCGCGCCGGCCGAGCCGGGCCCGGCGCCCGTCGAGCCCGCCGACGTGCCCGCCGCCACGCCGGCCTCCACGGCCCTGGCGAAGGCCCTCAAGGCCGCCGGGTTCCGCTTCGTGGGGCCCACCACCGCCTACGCCGCCATGCAGGCGTGCGGCCTGGTCGACGACCACCTGGCCCGCTGCCCCGCCCGCGGCGGCGGGCCCGCCCGGGGGGCCCCCTGAGGACCGACCGGAGGGCCCGGCCGGGGGTCCGGGCGGGGGTCGAGGCGGTGCGCGCGCAGCCCTGCGCACGGCTCGTCAGGACCCCGCACGACACACCTGCCTGAGAGCCGGCGGGGCAGCGTGCAAGGATTCTGCGAGCGCGGGAGTCCCGGTCCCGACGACGAAAGAGACGAGAGGTGTCCCACATGGTCGATCGACAGCGAGTCGTCATCGTCGGCGGGGGCTTCGCCGGCCTGTACGCCGGCCGGAAGCTGGAGAAGCTGCTCCCCGCCAGCACGGCCGAGCTGGTGATCGTGAGCCCCACCGACCACCTCACCTACAGCCCCCTGCTGCCGGACGTCACCGCGTCCGTGCTGGAGCCGCGCCACGTCGCGGTCTCCCTGCGCCAGGCGCTGCCCCGCCACCGCCTCGTGGTCGGCCACGTCACGTCGGTGGACGTCGAGGCGAAGACGATCACCATCTCGCGCAGCGAGAACGGCGAGCTGGGCCCGGACTCGCAGGTCATGTCCTACGACCGCCTGCTGCTGGCCCCCGGCTCGGTCACCCGCCGCTTCCCGATCCCGGGCGTGGCGGAGTCGGCGCGCGGCGTCAAGACGATCACCGAGGCCGCGTTCGTGCGCGACCACCTGGTGAACCAGCTCGACGCGGCGGACTCCCTGCCCGACGACCCCCGCTTCGACGCCGAGCGCGCCGAGCGCATGACGGTCGTGGCGGTCGGCGCCGGCTACACCGGCACCGAGATCGTCGCCCAGACGCAGCGCTGGCTCAAGCGCGTCGCGGACCGCTGGTCCAAGATCGACGTCGACGACGTCAAGTGGCTGCTCATCGACGTGGCCCCCGCGGTGCTGCCCGAGCTCGGGCCGCGCCTGGGCCAGTACGCGCTGTCCGCGATGAAGGCCCGCGGCATCGACGTGCGCCTGGGCGTGTCGGTGGCCTCGGTCGAGGGCAACGTCATCAACCTCACCGACGGCACCCCGGTGCCCTCGCGCACCCTCATCTGGAACGCGGGCATCATCGCCAACCCGCTCATGGGCACCCTGGGCCTGCCGCTGGAGCGCGGCCGCCTCGTCGTGGACACGCAGCTGCGCGTCACCGACGACGTCTGGGCGGTCGGGGACGCGGCCGCCGTGCCGGACCTGGCCAAGGAGAAGCCGGCCGACGGTCCGCAGCCGGTCACCCCGCCCACCGCGCAGCACGCGCAGCGCCAGGGCACCCGGGTCGGCGAGAACATCGCCGCCAGCTTCGGCGTGGGCCAGGCCAAGGACTACGTGCACAAGGACCTCGGCCTGGTGGCCGACCTGGGCGGCACGACCGCGGTCGCCAAGCCGCTGGGCATCGAGCTCACCGGCCTGCCGGCCAAGATCGTCGCGCGCGGGTACCACCTGTACGCGCTGCCGAGCATGGCCAACCGCGTGCGGGTGCTCACCGACTGGGCGCTGCACGCGCTGCTGCCCCCGCAGGCCGTCGCGCTGAACCAGACCCGCTCGGAGGACGCGCTGATCACCACGGCGCAGAACACCGAGATCTACCCCAAGGCCGAGGACAAGCCCAAGGTCGGCTGACCTGGACGACCCCTCGGACGCCGTGCCCGAGGACGCGGTGGCGCTCGTCGCCGCGTCCCTGGGCACGAGCACCGCACGAGCCCGGAGGCTGGCGCGTACCGCGCTGCCCCCGGGCTCCGTGCGTTCGGTGCGCGGCGCGGTCGCGCGCGGGCGGGTGGTGCTGCTCGTGGAGGGCGCCACCGACGCCGCCGTCCTCACCGCGCTGCTCGGCGAGGACGACCGGCGCGACGAGCACGACCAGCGCGACGGGCGCGGCGGGCACCACGAGCACGGTGCGCGCGCCCCGCTGGTCGTGGCCGCCGGCGGCAAGCACGCCCTGCCGCTGGCCGCGGCCGTGGCCGGCGCCCTGGGCGCCCAGTGGCACGTGCTCCTCGACGGCGACGCGGAGGGCTGGCGGCGCTCGGCGAACCGCTCCCGGGCGCGCACGACGCACGCCCGCAGCACCGAGCGGGTGCTGCGGGCGCTGCCCGCGCAGCGGTGCACGGTGCTGCCGGACGCGCTGGAGGCGGAGCTGGAGCGCTGGCCCTCCTTCGTCGCCGCCCTGCGGCGCCTCGGCGGCGAGCTGACCGGCCCGGCCGCCAAGGACCCCGCCCGCTACGCGGCGGCCGCGGCCGCCGCCGGTGACGCCGACGCCCCCGCGCGGCTGCTCGCGCTGCGCCGGCTCACGCCGGGCGGGACGCCGGGCCTCCCGGACCCGCAGGACCCGCCGGACCCGCCGGACCCGCCGGGTCGGCCCGGCCCCCCGGGCCGCTGAGGCGCGCGGCCAGGCCCGTCGCGCGCGCCAGCGGCCGCTGCACCGCGGCGGTGACCGCCTCCACCGAGCCCACCAGACGCACCCGGTGCCGGGCGCGGGTCACGGCGGTGTAGAGCATCTCCCGGGTGGCCAGCGGCGAGCGCGCCGGCGCCGCCAGCACCGTCACCGTCCCGAACTGCGAGCCCTGGCTGCGGTGCACCGTCATGGCGTGCACCGGCTCCACCTCGGCCAGGCGCGCCAGCGGCACCAGCAGCGGCCCGTCGCCGCGGCCGACCGCCACCACCAGGTCCCCGCCGGACTCCAGCACCACGCCGGTGTCGCCGTTGAACACGCCGACCGCCGGGTCGTTCGTGGTGACGATGACGGGCAGGCCGACGTAGCGCCCGTCCGGGCGCGGGCGCACCCCCAGCTCGTCCACGGACCAGCGGTGGGCCAGCGCGCCCCAGTGCGACACGCCCCGCCCCCCGCGCCGGTGCGCGCACAGCACGCGGTGCGCGTCCAGGGCGGCCAGGGCCGCCGGGGCGTCGCCGCGGCGGGCGGCGTCCACGACGTCGCGGGCGCGGGCCAGCACGTCGGCGCGCACGAGCTCCAGCGCGGCGCCGGCGACGGGCTCGTCCTCGGCGACCTCGACGAACTCCACCCCCGGCGCGCCCGAGCGCAGCACGTCCACGACGGCCCCGGCGTCGCCGCCGCGCACGGCGCGCGCCAGCTCCGCGATCGGGCCGCCGGCGGCGAAGCGGTGCGTGGTGCGCAGCAGCGCCACGCCGTCGGCCACCCCGCCCGCGCGCGGCCCGGCGCCCGCGGGGTCGGCGGCGCCGGGAGCGGTGGCGTGCGCGGGGGCGGTGGCGGGGGCGACGAGGTCGGCCAGCACGGCGCCGACCTCCACGGAGGCGAGCTGGTCGGGGTCGCCGACGAGCACCAGGCGCGCCTGCGGGCGCAGCGCCGCCAGCAGGTGGGCGACCACCCCCAGGCCCACCATCGACGCCTCGTCGACGATGACGACGTCGTGCGGCAGGCGGTGCTCGGCGTCGTAGCGGGCGCGCACCGACCCCGGGCGCAGCCCCAGCAGGCGGTGCAGCGTGGAGGCGCTCGCGGCGGCCAGGTACGCGGACTGCGCCTGGCTGAACACCGCCTCGCCGGCCGCGGCGGTGACGGCCTCGGTCAGGCGGGCCGCGGCCTTGCCGGTGGGCGCGGCCAGCGCGACGCGCGGCGGGTCGCCGTCGGCCAGGGCGTGCAGGGCGGCCAGCAGCCGGGCCACCGTGGTCGTCTTGCCGGTGCCGGGCCCGCCGCCGAGCACCGCCACCCCCGAGCGCAGGCACACCTCCGCGGCGCGGCGCTGGTCGGAGGGCTCGTCCTCCCCCGGCCACAGCCGGTCCAGCACCTCGCGCACCCGCCCGGCGTCGTGGGCGGGCACCGCGACCGCGCGCCGGCGCAGGTCCTCGGCGACCGCGACCTCCAGGCGCCAGTACCGGTCCAGCCACACGCCGTCGCCCACCACGTGCACGGGCCGCTCGCCCGCCGCGCCGCCCGTGGACGGGTCCGCCGACGCGCCGGCCGCGCCGTGCACCGCGACCAGGGGGCTGGCGCGCACCGCGGCCAGCCACCCCTCCGGCTCGGGCCAGGGGGCGTCGACGGCCCCGACGGCCCCGGTGTCCTCCTCGTCCTCGGGCACGACGGTGACCGGCGCCTGCCGCAGGTGCAGCACGACGGAGCCGTGGCGCACGGCGCGCACCGCCAGCGCCACCGCCAGCAGCACCCGCTCGTCGCCCTCGCCGGCGACCGCGCCCAGGCGGCGGGCGACGTGGACGTCGGCGGCGCGCAGCAGGCCCAGGACGTTGAAGTCGCGCAGCAGCCCGTCGGCGCTGCGCACCCGGGTGACGGCGCGCTCGGCGTCGTCCACGCCCCCCGGGGCGGGCGGCGGGGCGGTGCCGGTGGTGGTGGTGGTGCCGGTGGTGGTGCCGGTGGTGGTGCCGGTGGTGGTGGGTGCGGTCATCGGGCCCTCCCGGCCAGCAGGTCGGACAGGTCGGTCACCAGCGCCGCCGGCGGGCGCCAGGACCACACCCCCGGCGGGGCGGCGACGGCGCCGTCCGCCCCGGGCAGGTCCGGGCCGCACATGCCGCGCAGGAACAGGTACAGCACCCCGCCCAGGTGCGCCTGCGGGTCGTACCCGGGCCGGCGCCAGCGCAGGAACCGGTGCAGCGCCACGCAGTACAGCAGCGCCTGCAGCGGGTAGTGCGCCTCGCGCACGGCGTCGTCCAGGGCCTCGCGCCGGTAGTGCCAGGCGGTCAGCGCCTCCCCCGGCCCGGCCAGGCGGTTGGTCTTGTAGTCCACCACCAGGTGCAGCGGGCCGGCCGGTCCCGGGCGGCGCAGCACCGCGTCGATGGAGCCGGTGAGGTAGCCGCGCAGCACCTGCCCGCCCAGCTCGGGGACCTCCAGGGCGTCGGCGTAGCGGTGCACGGGGTCGGCGGGGTCCAGGTGCCGGCGCAGCAGGCCGGCGACCTCGCCCAGCAGCGCGCCGTCGCCCTCCCCGGCCGCGTCGCCGCCGGCCAGCGGCAGCTCGAAGTCCAGCTCCGCCAGGCGGTCGGCGACGGCGAAGCCCTCCAGCGCCGCCCCGCCGGCCAGCGGCCCCAGCGGGGTGCGCAGCACCGGCTCCAGCGCGGCGGCCAGCGGTCCGGCCAGCGGGCCGGCGAACTGCTCGCGCGCCAGGGCCGCCAGGTGGGCGGGCCGGTCCGGCTCGGCCGGGTCGAAGTCCTCCAGCACGGCGTGCACGAGGGTGCCGAAGCCGGCGCCGGCGGGCAGGTCCGCCATCGGCGAGGGCACCTCGCGCCAGCGCGCCGCGAGCGGGTCGCCCGCGCCGTCGGCGCCCGGCGCCCCCACCGCCTCCAGGTCGGCCTCGTCGACGGTGCCGGGCTCCTCCGGCTCGCTGCGCACCAGCGGCGCCTCGTGCACGGCGCGGGTCAGGCCGCTGTAGGAGGTGCGCCGCCAGGCGGCGTCCACGCGCCCGCCGAAGGCGGCCGGCGGCAGCAGCGGCACGGGCGCCGCCGCGGCCGGCGCGGGCAGCGCCGCGCCGTCCTCGCCGGCGCGCTCCACCCGCACCCCGCCGCCGGGCCCGCCCGCCAGGCGGGTGAGGGCCTCGTGCACGTCGGCGTCCGCCGGCACCGGCACCGCCGCCGGCAGCGCCCGCGCGTCCGGCGCCAGCAGCAGCCGGTGCAGCGGGCTCTCGCCGGTGCAGCGCGCCGGCGCCCACCACACCAGCAGCCGGGAGACCGCCCGCGTCAGCGCCACGTACAGCAGCCGCAGCTCCTCCCCGGCGGCCTCGGCGTCCTCGGCCGCGCACGCCGCGGCGTACCCGGTGCTGCCGGGCCCACCGACGTGCAGGGTGCGCACCGCCGTGCCGTCCGGGGCGGCGGCGTGCGCCACGGGCAGGCGCTCGCGGCGCCCGGCGCCGGAGGGCACGTCCCAGCCGAACGGCACGCACACCACCGGGAACTCCAGGCCCTTGCTGGTGTGCACGGTGGCGACCTGCACCGCGGCGCGGTCGGTGTCCAAGCGGCGCGAGCGCTCGGCGTCCACGTCGCCGTCGGCCTCCTCCACCCGCGCGCGCAGCCAGGAGAGCAGCCCGGCCACGCCGCGCCCGCCGGCGGCGGCCTCGGCGTGCAGGACCTCGCACACGTGGCGCAGGTCGGTCAGGCGCCGCTCGCCGCCGGTGGTGCCCAGCAGCCGCGCCGGCAGGGCGTGCTCCTCGGAGACGGCCGCGAACAGCCCGGCGACGCCGCGCTCGGCGAGCACCGCCGTCCAGGTGCGCAGGCGCACGGCGGCGGCGTCGGTGGCGCGCTCGCCGCCGGCGTCCAGCTCGGCGGCGGTGGAGCCCACGAACGCCGACAGGGCCAGCCGGCGCACCCGGGCGGTGCGGTGCGGCTGCTCCAGGGCCTCCAGCAGCACCAGCCAGTCGCGGGCGGCGTCGGTGCCGAAGACGCTGGGGCCGCGGCTGAGCACGCACGGCACGCCCGCGGCCTGCAGGGCCTCCTGCACCAGCCGCGCCTGGGTGCGGGTGCGCACCAGCACGGCCACGTCCCCGGCGGCCAGCGCCCGCTCCCCGGCGCCGCCGCCCGCGCCGCCCTGCGCGCCGTCGCGCGGGCGCACCCGCCGGCCGGCGGAGAGCAGGGCCGCGACCTGCGCGGCGACGTCGGCGGCCACGGCGGTGCGGGCCGCCTCCAGGCGCGGCAGCCCGGCGCGGTCGGTGGGCAGGCCGGCGCGCGCCAGCAGCCGCAGCCGCACCGGCGCGGGGTCCTCCGCGCCGGCGGCGTCGACCAGGGCGGCGCGCTCGTGGGCCGGCTCGACCGGGTGCACCACGATGCCGTCCACGCCCAGCGCGGCGCCGCGCAGCAGGCGCTGCACGCCGCGCACCGCGGCGGGGTCGCTGCGGCGGTTGACGTCCAGGGTGGCGCGGTGCTGCGCGGTGCCGCGGGCGGCGAGGTAGCTGTGCACGTCGGCGCCGCGGAAGGCGTAGATCGCCTGCTTGGGGTCGCCGACGAGCACGAGGGGCACGTGCCCGTGGAAGGCCAGGCGCAGCACGTCCCACTGCACCGCGTCGGTGTCCTGGAACTCGTCGACGAGCACGACGCCGTAGCGCTCCCGCAGGCGGGTGCGCGCGACGGGGCCGCTGACGGGGTCGGCCAGGGCGTCGCGCAGCCGGGCGAGCAGGTCGTCCAGGCCCAGCACGCGCCGCGCCGCCTGGCGGCGGGCGACCTCGGCGCGCACCGCGGTGGCGAAGCGCACCCGCAGGTCCTCCGCCGAGCCGGGCGGGCGCTGGACCGGCTCCAGGCGGGCGTCGGCGCGGGCGACGGCCGCGCGCGCCACCCGCAGGGCGCCGGCGCGGTCGAAGGGGGGCGCCTCGCGCACCGCGAAGCGCACGTACAGGTCGTCGCAGACCTCCTCGACGAGGTCGGAGAGGTCCTCGGCGAGCGCGGCGGCCGGGTCGGCGTCGGCGGCGGTGCCCAGGCCGGCGAGGACCTGCCGGCAGAAGCCGTGCACGGTGGTGACGGTGGCGGCGTCGAAGGAGGCCAGGGCGGTGGCCAGGCGCTCGCGGCGCAGGTCGACCTCCGCGGCCGGGGCGGCGGCCAGGTGGCGCACGACCTCGTCGCGGTGCCGGGCGGCGGCCGCGGGGTCGGCGAGGGCGTCGCGGGTGGCCACGAGCCGCTCGCGCACGCGGCTGCGCAGCTCGCCGGTGGCGGCGCGCCCGAAGGTGACCACGAGCAGCCCCTCCACGCGGGTGGGGCCCTCGGCGAGGTGGCGGGCCACCAGGCCGGCGACGGCGTGGGTCTTGCCGGTGCCGGCGCTGGCCTCGAGCACGGTGGTGCCGCCGGGCAGCTCGCCGGCGGGGTCGAAGGCGCTCACCCGGCCTCCCGGTGCCGCGCGGCCAGCAGCGGGCGCCACACCCGGCGGGCCAGCTCCTCGAACCCGGCCGGGGTGCCCGGCGGCGCCCCCGGCGGGGGCGTCCAGCGCAGCAGGTGCTCCACCCCGACGGTCCCTCCCCACAGCAGCCGGTGCTCCTCCTCGGCGTCCTCGCGGGCCCACTCGAAGGTCGAGCGCCACTCCTTCTCGGCGGCGGCGGCGCGGTTGTCCGGGGACATCCCGCGCGCGGCGGCCGACGCCCACGCCGCGCCGGTGGCCACCGGCAGGGGCAGCGGCAGGCGCAGGCCGGTGCGGCGCAGCGCCAGCAGGTCCTCCAGGGCGTGGCGCGCGGCCTCGGGGGCCACCGGCCCCAGGCGCACCACGGCGGTGCTGCCGCGCTCGCCGCGGCCGACGACGACGGCGGCGCGCGGGGCGCGCGGCTCGGCCAGGGTCAGGGCCAGCACCTCCACCCACGCGCGCAGCTCCTGCTTGGCCTTCAGCCGCGAGTAGGTGACGGTGACGGCGGCCGCGGCGGGGCCGTCGCCGGCCGGGCGCACCCCGCGCACCACGCCGCGCAGGCGGGTGCCGCCGTCCAGCTCCAGGTCGACCTCGACGGTGCGGGCCGGCGGGGCCGTCCACGGGCCCGCGGCGGCGACGAGGCGCTCGACGGCCGCGCCGACGCGGTGCAGCACCTGCGAGCCCAGGACGCCGGGGGGCAGGTCGCCGCGGGCGACCTCGCGGCGGGCGACGTCGGCGGCGGGGGTGCCGGCCAGGCGGGCGGCCAGGCAGCGGTCGCCCACGGCCCACTCGGCCAGGCCGTCCAGCTGCACGGGCAGGGCGTCGTCGGGCTCCTCGCCGCGGGTGTCGGCGGCCACGTCCAGGCGCTGGCGCAGGAAGCCGCGCGCGGGGTGCTGCCAGAAGCGCACCAGGGCGTCCAGGTCGACCTCGCCGCCGGCGGGCGCGGGCGGCTCGGGCAGCGCGGCGGCCAGGAACGGCGCGGGCGGGCGGGTGCCGGCGGCCGCGGCGAGCGCGCCGGCGCGGGCGGTGGTGTCGAAGCTGAAGGCGCCCGCGCGGCCCAGGGCGCCGTCGGTGAAGTTGCGCGCGTCGGTGGGCTGCAGGGGGTGGTGCACCAGGACGCGCTCGCGCACCGGCGGCCCGCCGGGGGCGCCGAGCAGGTCCACGGCGTCGAGCAGCTCGCCCACCGGCACCGCCGGGGGCAGCTCGGCGCCGGTGCGCACGTCGCGGCCGCCGTAGGTGACGAGCAGGTGCTCGCGGGCGGCGAGGACGGCGTCCAGGAACGCCCGGCGGTCCTCCGCGCGCGCGTCGTGCTCGCCGACGCGCGGTGCGCGCGCCAGCGGGTCGTCGTCGTCGGGGGCGCCGGCGCGGGGGAAGGCGTCGTCGTCCAGGCCGAGCAGGCACACCACGCGGTGCGGCACGCCGCGCAGCGCCCCGGGGGCGCACACGGTCATCGCGCCGGTGCGGAAGGACACCCGCGCGGCGGTGCCCTCGAAGCGGCCGGCGAGCAGGGCGGCGGCGTCGGCCAGGCCCACGGGGGCGCCGCCGGCGCGGTCGGCGAGCTCGCGCACCCGGCCCAGCTCGCGGCGCACCTGCGCGTCCTGCCAGGCGGCGTCGGCGGGGGCGGCGCCGAGGTCCAGGACGCCCTCGAGCAGCGCGTCGCACCACCGCGCCACCGGCTGCCGCCCGCTCAGGCGACGCACGGCGGCGTCCAGGCGCTCCAGCAGCTCGGCCAGGCGCCCGGCGAGGTCGACGCGGCTGGACTCCACGTCGTCCAGCGGGGCGACGGGGTCCTCCGGCCCGGCGGAGGGCAGCAGGTCGCCGCCGAGGGCGACGCCGACGAGGACGCGGTCCAGCCCGGCGCGCCAGGAGCCCTGGCGCACCTCGCCCAGCCGCCAGGCGCGCCGGTGCTCCGGGCCCAGGCCCCAGTGCACGCCGGCCTGCACGGCCCAGCTGCGCAGCTGCTCCAGCTCCTCGTCGTCGAAGCCGAAGCGCAGCCGCACCGGCTCGGCGGCGGCCAGGTCCAGCACGTCGGTGGCGGTGGCGCGGCCGGCGGCGAGCTCGAGCAGCCGGGCGGCCAGCGCCAGCAGCGGGTTGGCCTGCAGCGGGGAGCGGTCGGCCACCGACACGCGCAGCGCGGCGCCGGGGTGGCTGTCGGTGGCGAAGA
Source organism: Kineococcus gurbantunggutensis (assembly GCF_050871925.1). NCBI lineage: Bacteria > Bacillati > Actinomycetota > Actinomycetes > Kineosporiales > Kineosporiaceae > Kineococcus > Kineococcus gurbantunggutensis. The sequence goes on along the minus strand of NZ_JBJLSG010000001.1, from coordinate 12,802 downwards.
CGGCGCTGACGACGGGGGCGTAGGCGTCGACGTCGGGGCACACGACGAGCACGTCGCGCGGCTGCAGGGTGGGGTCGGCGTCCAGCAGGCCGAGCACGGCCTCGCGCAGCACCTCCACCTGCCGGGTGCGCCCGTGGCAGGCGTGCACCTGCACGGAGCGGTCGCCGGCGGCCAGGGGGCCCGCGTGGGCGGAGGCGTCGTCGTCGGCCAGGGAGCGCTGCAGGCGGGCCAGCAGCGTGCCGGGGGCGCCCGCGGGGGCGGGGGGCGCTCCGTGCAGCTCGTCGGCGTGGCCGGGGGCCAGGGCGGCCAGGCGCACCTGCAGCTCGCGCACCTCGCGCGTCAGCGAGTGCAGCAGCGGGTGGTGCACCAGGTCGCCGGTGCGCTGCTCCCAGTCCTGGCGCGCGGTGCCGGCGCCGGCGGCACGGGCGGGCCCGGCGAGCGCGTCCCACAGCACCGGGGAGGGGTGCGGCAGCCACAGGTGCACCTCGCGGTGCCCGGCGAGCGCGGCGAGCACCTCCAGGTGGGCGCCGGCCAGGGGCGCGACGGCCAGGACGCCCAGGCGGGCGGGCACCCCGGGCACCCGTGCGCCGGCGCGCAGCCGCGCGCAGGCGTCGGGCAGCAGCTCGGCGGGGGCGGGGGTGCCGGTGCGCTCGCGCACGCGGCGGAACACCTCGGGCCACCAGCGCAGGTCGGGCGGCAGGTGCGCGGCGGCGCCGGCGGGGTCGCCGGCCCAGGCGGCGAGCAGCTCGGGGCGGGCGGTGCCGCAGCGGGCGAGCAGGCGGGCCAGGCGGGTGGCCACGCCGACGCGGCGGGTGCGGTGGGTGCCGTCGCCGTCGTCGGGGCGCAGGTGGTGGCGCAGCACCGCCAGGTCCCCGCCGGCGCCGCTGCGGGCGCCGCTGCCGGCGCCGGGGGCGGGGTCGCCGGCGATCTCGTCGAGGACCTGCAGGACGTGCCAGGGCAGGGCGTCGGCGTCCCAGGCGCTGACGGCGGCGGCGTGCTCGGGCCCCAGAGCGGCGACGACCTCGTCGAGCAGGGCGCCGGGGGCGCGGAAGTCCACGCGGGCGCAGACGCCGTCGCCGCCGGCGGCGGAGGCGCCCAGGTGGTGCGAGAGGCGCTGGGCGACCCAGCGCTCGGTGCCGGGGGCGCCCACGGCGAGCAGCTCGGGGGTGAAGGGGTCGGCGCCGGGCGCGGGCGACGAGAGGACCCCGGCGAGCGCGGCGAGGAGGTCCTCGGCGTCGCGGGACCGGTGGACGTGGAGCACGCCCCCTGTCTACCCGACGGGGCGGACAGCCCCGGACGGCACCGCGGGGCACCGGGCGGCACCGGGCGGCACCGGCGCCGGCGGGGTGCGCGAGGATGCGGCGCGCCCGGGAGCGGCCCGCGGCGCGGCGACGGGAGGACCCGGTGGGCACGAGCACGACGGCGGCGGCGGGCACGACGTTCCTGCTGGCCCGGCACGGGGCGACCGCGCACACCGCGGAGGGGCGCCTGAGCGGCAGCACGGGCGCGAACCCGCCGCTGTCGCAGGTGGGCCGGGAGCAGGCGCGGCGGCTGGGCGCGGCGCTGCGCGCGGCCGGCGGCGCGGACGTGCTGGTGTGCAGCCCGGTGCTGCGGGCGCGGCAGACGGCCGAGGAGGTCGCCGCCGCGCTGGGGCTGGCGCTGCGCGTGGAGGACGACCTGCGCGAGATCGACTTCGGCGACTGGGAGGGCCTGACGCCCGCGGAGGTGGACCGCCGCTGGCCGGGCGAGCAGGCCGCGTGGCGGGGGCAGAGCGAGCAGGCCCCGCCCGGCGGGGAGTCCGTGGAGGCCGTCGGGGACCGGGTGGCGCGGGTGCGCGAGCGGCTGGCCGCGCAGCACCCGGGCGCGCGGGTGCTGCTGGTCAGCCACATGTACCCGGTGAAGCTGACGGTCGTGGACGCGCTGGGGGTGCCGCGGGTGACGATGCACCGGATGCACGTGGACCCCACGGGCCTGGGCGAGGTGCGCGCGCTGCCGGCGGGCGACCCGCGCGGGCCGTGGCTGGTGCTGCGGCACAACGACGCCGCGCACCTGCGCGACGCCGCGCACCTGCGCGACGCCGCGCACCTGCGCGACGCCGCGCAGCGGATCGCCCCGGCGACCGCTCCCCCGCCCGCGCCCTGAGCCCCCGGGGGGCTCAGAGGGCCGGCGCCCCGGCGGTCGCGGGCACCGGGCGGGGGCGCGCGGGCACGGCGGCGCGCAGGCGCGCCAGCGCCGGGCCGGGGTCGCGCAGCGAGGCGACGCTGTGCCGGGCGCCGGGGGCGCCGGCCAGGGTGCCGGCCAGGTCGCGCACCAGGCCGCCGCGGCGCTCGGCCAGGGCGCGGCGCACGTCGGCGCTGCCCCACTGGTAGCGCACGCCGGCGCGCGCGCGCACCGGGCGCGGCTCGCGGCCCAGGGCGACCTCGCCCCAGGCGGCGGGCAGGTTCGCGCCGGCGGCCACGGCCAGCGACAGCGAGCCGTAGAAGCGGGCGTTGAGGTCGATGAGGCGCGCGGGCCCGCCGGGCTCGGCGACGTACTGCAGCTCCGCCAGCCCGACCAGCTCCAGCGAGGCCAGCAGCTCCTGCGCGCGCGCGGCGAGGTCGGCGTCGACCTCGACGGTGACGGCGCGGGCGCTGGCCCCGGCCAGCGGCGGCCAGATGCGCTCGGCGCGCTGCATGGACTCGGCGACCACGCCGCGCGGGCCGCGCACCGCGGCGTAGGCGATCAGGGTGCCCGGGTGCAGCACCTGCACCTCGGCCTCGCCGCCGAGGGCGCGGATCTCCGCCACGCGGCGGGCGACGGCGCTGCGGCCGGTGACGACGGTGGTGTCGATGCGCGGCGGGGAGCCGGCGACGTCGGGCAGGGCGTGCCGGTGGGCCTTGACGACGCAGGAGGTGCGCTCGTCGGGCACGTCGGCGGGGTCGAGCACGTCGGGCACGGCGATGCCGGCGGCCGCGGCGGCGCGGGAGAGCTCGGCCTTGTCCATGGCGCGCAGGAGCTGCTCGTGGGGGCCGTGCGGGACGACGGCGCCGGCGGCGGCGAGGACGTCGCGGGCGGCGGACAGGGCGGTGACCTCGGCCTCCCCGGCGCCGAAGACCACGTCGTAGGAGCCGGCGCGCGCGATCGCGGCGACGGCCTCGACGAAGGCGCCCGCGGGGTGCAGGGCGGGCACGCGGTGCGCGGCGGAGCAGGCGCGGGAGGAGACGGCCAGCCCGCGGCCGGGCCCGTCGGGGGCGGCGACCCCCACGGTCCAGCCGGCGGCGTGCAGGGCCCGCGCGGCGGCCAGCGCCCCGCGGCTCCAGCCCTGTTCGACGATGAGCGCTCGCACCCGTCCCGTGCCTCCTCCCGGGCGCCCCGGCGGCGCCCCGCGACAGCCTGTCGGGGGCCGGGCCGGCGCGCGATCCGGGGGCTCGCGGCGGGGGCGCCGGGGCCCTCAGAAGCTGCGGTTGAGGGAGCGGCGGCGCACGCGGCGCTCGACGCGGTCGAACTCGCGGCGCAGCGGGGTGGAGCAGAACTCCCCGAGGGTGACGCCGGCGGCCAGGGCCAGGGCGGTGCCCAGGGCCTCGACGAGCATGCCCAGGCCGGCGGAGGTGCCGCCGCCGACGAGGGTGAAGATCGCCCGGTAGGTCGCCAGGCCCGGCAGCAGCGGCACGATGCCGCAGACGGAGACGACCAGGCCGGGCACCCCCCAGCGCCAGGCGGTGCCCTCGGCCATGAGGCCGACGACCAGGGCGGCCGCGCCGGCGGCGGTCAGCGGCCCGGCGCCGGCGGCCAGGGCCAGGGCGTTGACGGCGGAGCCGGTGCCGCCGGCCAGGGCGGCCAGCGCCAGGGCGCGCCCGTCGGCGTAGCCGCTGACGGCCCAGGAGAGGGCGGCGGTGGCGCCGGCGAGGACCTGCACGGCGACGGCGGGCGCGGCGGTGGCGGTGAAGGTCAGGCTCAGGGCGATGCCGGCGCGCTGGCCGAGGTCGAGGACGCCGGCGATGCCCAGGACGAGCCCGGCGGTGAGCACGACGGTCTCGAAGGCGCGGGCGCCGGCGGTGACGTAGAAGCCGGAGATGGCGTCCTCGGCGGAGCCGACCAGGGAGAGGCCGGCGAGCAGCACGACGATGCCCGAGCCGACGACGAGGGAGGGCGGCAGCGCGCCGATCCACCCGGGCAGGTGCGGCTGCCACAGCAGCAGCCCCAGGGCGACGGCGGTGGCCAGGGCCGCGCCGGCGACCTGCTGGAAGAAGGCGGGCAGGCCGCGGCGGTTCAGGGCGAACAGCAGCACCTGCAGCACGGCGGTGGTGCCCGCGGCGGCGGCGGCCACGGCCCAGCCGCCGCCGAGCAGGACGGCGACGGAGACGGCCAGGCCGACGGCGCCGAGGGAGGCGACGCTGCCGCGGTAGGGGCGCCGGGCGGTGAGCAGCCGCTTGAGGCGCTCGTCGAGCTCGTCGACGGCCAGGCCGTCGCCGGCCTCGTGGGCCAGCGCGTACAGCCGCGACAGGCGCGAGTAGTCGGTGCTGCGCGCCTGCACCACGCGCACGTCGGTCAGCGGCACGCCGTCGGCGCCGGTGGTGGAGACGACGACGGCGGTGAAGGTGATGTCGACCTGGGTGCGGCGCAGCCCGGCGCCGGCGGCGGCGCGCAGGGTCAGGGCGGTGACGTCGGCGGCGGAGGCGCCGCAGGACAGCAGCGCCTCGGCCATGCGGGTCAACGCGCGCAGCGCGGCGAGGACCTGCTCGTGCGGCACGCCGCCGTCGTCGTGGGCGTCCTCGGCGACGGGGTGGCCGGCGAGGCGGGCGACGACGGTGGAGGCGGTGGAGGCGACGGCGGTGGCGACGCGGTCGCGGACCCGGCCGCTCGCCGCTCGGCCGGTCAGCAGCGGTGGCACACCGCGACGCTACCGGCGGGGCTCAGCAGGGCAGGGCGAGGTCCGCGAGCACGGCGGGCGGGGCCTGCTCGCAGCCGACGCCGGCGGTGCCCAGGGACACCACGCGCCAGGCGCCGTCCACGCGCTGGAGCACGGCGGTGGCCGGGTCCAGCGCGGCGGGGTCGGCGGGCTCGAGGCGGGCGGCGGCCCAGGCGGGGTCGGCGTCGGCGGTGCGCACGTCGGCGACGGCGTAGGCGTCGGCGGGCGCGGCGGCGGCCTCGGGGCTGGTGCGCACCGCGGCGGCGACCTCGCCGGCGGTGGCGGGGTCGGCGGGCGCGGCGCCGGCGGGCAGCGCGGCGGCGAGCACGGCGAGGGCGCCGGCGGCCGGGACGGCGGCGGCGGTCAGGGCGGTGCGGCGGGTGCGGGTCACGGGGGACCTCCCGGGTGTCGTGGTCGTCGTGGTGCTCGTCGGTCACCGGTGGGACGCGCCGTGCGCGGCGCAGGTTGCACCACGGCCCGTCCCGGTCCCCCCACGGTTGCCCGCACCCGGCCGCCCCCACACGTGACGCTCGTCACAGGCGGGTCGTCACAGACGGGGCCGTCATACGTGGGTCTCGGCGACCTCGCCGAGGTCGCGGGAGCGGGCGCGCTGGAAGCGGTGGGCGTCCAGGCGCCCGACGACGGCGGCGGCGGTCGCCCCGTGCACGAGCACGGACAGCGCGACGGTGAACCCGACGGCGGCCCACAGCTCCTCGCCGGGGAACTCCGCCTCGCCCAGCGCCCAGGACAGGTAGAACAGCGAGCCGATGCCGCGCACGCCGTAGATGCCGATGACCCAGCGCTCGCGGGGACCGGCGGGGCTGCCGAGCAGGCTGAGCCGGCCCACCAGCGGGCGGATGACGAAGACGAGCAGCACGCCGACCAGGGCGAGCTGCCAGGTGAGGGCGTCGAGCAGCCCGTCGGACAGGGCCGCGCCGAGCAGCAGCAGCAGCCAGGCGGTGAGCATCCGCTCGATCTGCTCCACGAAGCTGTGCGCGACGCGGTGCGCGCCGTGGGAGCGCTCGGCGGAGCGGATGGCGCAGGCGGCGACGAAGACGGCGACGAAGCCGTAGCCGTGCAGCAGCTCCCCGAGGCCGTAGGCGAGGAAGGTCACCGCCAGGGCGGTGAAGCCCTCCACGTCGTCGGCCAGGCGCAGCGCGGGGATCGAGGAGCGGAAGAACAGCTCCCCCAGCACCCGGCCGGTGACCCAGCCCACGGCCACGCCGACGACGGCGCGCAGCAGCACGTCCTCCAGCACCCAGGTGCCCAGCGCCCCCGCCGTCGCGCCGGCGGTGGCCAGCACGACGGCGAGGTGCACGACGGGGAACGCGGCGCCGTCGTTGAGGCCGGCCTCGCTGGTCAGGGCGAAGCGCACCTCGTCCTCGGTGCCCTCCTCGTCGGCGGGCTCGCCGACCTGCACGTCGCTGGCCAGGACGGGGTCGGTGGGCGCCAGGGCGGCGCCGAGCAGCACCGCGGCCGCGACGGGCAGGCCGCCCAGCACGCTGCCGGTCACCGCCACCAGGGCGATGGTCAGCGGCATGGCCACGGCGATGAGCCGCCAGGTGCTGGCCCAGCGCCGCCAGCCCACGCGCCGGTCGATGGCCAGGCCGGCGCCCATCAGCGAGATGATCACGACGATCTCGGTGACGTGGCTGGTGACGGCCTCGTGCTCCAGCGGGTCCACCGAGGGCAGGCCGGGCACGAGGCCCAGCACGACCCCGGCGGCCAGGAACGTCATGGGCAAGTTGACCGGCAGCTTGTCGACCACGCGGGGGACCAGCGCCGCGCCCAGGGCGCTGGCCCCGGCGAGGGCGAAGAGGACGGCGTAGAGCACGGCGTTCCAGACGTCGGGGTCGGGCGGGGGGTGAGGGGTCAGTCCTCGGAGGGGGCCTCGGCCCTGCCGAGGACCCGGTCGTACAGCACGGCGGCGAGCACGCCGCCGACGACCGGGCCCACGGCGTAGACCCAGAAGGAGTCCCAGGTGCCCGAGACCAGCGCGGGGCCGAAGGCGCGGGCGGGGTTGACCGCCCCGCCGGTCAGCGGGGCGGCCAGCGCCACGCACACGGCCAGGGTGGCGCCCACGGCCAGGGGCGCGGCGGCCGCGGGAGCGCGCTCGTCGGTGGCCACCGAGATCACCACGAGGACGAGCACGAAGGTGATGACGGCCTCGACGAGCAGCGCCCGGCCGTCGGAGACGCCCGGGGCGGGCACGGTGGCCGCCAGGCCGGTGAGCTCGCGGGCGCGCTCGCCGTAGAAGGCCCAGGTGGCCAGCGAGGCCAGCACGGCGCCGCCGAGCTGGCAGACCAGGTACACCGGCACCGCCCGCCACGGGAAGCGGCCGGTGGCGGCCAGCCCGAGGGTGACCGCGGGGTTGAGGTGGCAGCCGGAGACGTGGCCGAGGGCGGCGGCCAGGGCGGCCAGCGCCAGGCCGAACGCCAGCACCACGGCCAGCAGGTCGTAGGGCGCGGGGCTGCCGGTGGCGCCGGCCGAGGCGACGGCGGTGCCGGCCAGGACGAGCACGAAGGTGCCCACGACCTCGGCGGTGCCGGCGCGGGCGGTGTTGGCGCCGGCCTCGCTGCCGTACAGGCCGCTGCGGCGGCTGCCGCCGGGCGCGGGTGCGCGCCGCACCCGCAGCGGGCTCTCGGTGCGCTCGCTCACCGGCCCAGCCCGGCCTTGTCGACGCGGCGGTGGAAGCGCATGCCGGCCAGGCCGCCCAGGACCGCGCCGACGAGGGCGACGACGAAGGCGCCGATGAGCGCGAGCACGCCCGCGGCGGTCAGCGAGCCGAGGTCGGCGGGCACGCGCGGGAAGCTGTCGAGCTGGCCGAGCACGTCGTAGGAGTCGCCGGCGATCGCGGCGACGGCGGCGACGACGAGGGCCACGACGACCGCCCACACCCACACGGCCACGCCCTGCTTGGCGCCGTTGAAGCGGGCCATGCGGCCGGCGACGTACCCGCCGCAGAAGTACGACACGAGCAGCACGGCGAGCAGCGCGATCGCGCCGAGCAGGCCGATGGTGCCGGCGTTGCCCTGCGCCTGCTGCGCCAGGGAGCCGACGGCCTCGGTGGCGTCGTCGCCGGTGCTGGAGAGCCCCACGGCGGTGCCGGTGGCGGTGAGCAGTGCGGTGAGCAGCACGGCGGTGCCGGTGGCGGTGAGCCAGCCGAAGAACGCCGAGCCGACCTTGACGCCGCCGAAGGCGTCCTTCTCGCGCTGCACGACGGACTTGCGCGACATCGAGGGGGTCCCGGTGCCGTGCTCGACGCTGAGGCGGTCCGGGTGCGCGGTGGCCTGCTGGGCGCCGGCCTGCTGGGCCGGGCGGCCGGCGGGGCGGGTCGCGCCGCCGGTGGTGGCGCCGTCGCCGGGGGCGTCGGCGGCGTGGGAGCCGTCGCTCGGGGTGCTCACGAGGGGCCTCCTGAGGGGTGCTGGTGGTCGCCGACCGCGACGGCGCTCGCCGAGCGCCCCGTCGTCCCTGGAGGCGGTCGTGCCTGGGCGCGCGGCCCGGCGGCACCGGGGACCCCGGTGCCCCTCGAGTGTCGCGGGAGCGCGCGCACCCGGCCACTCGAGAGGCACCGGCCGTCGTCAGGCGATCCTCAGGCGACCCTCAGGGGACGGGGTGGACGACCCCGGCGGAGCCGCCGCCGCGGCGGACCGGCTCGGCGACGGCCTGCACCCGCCCGTCGGGCAGGAACTCCAGGGCCGCGGCGGCGCCGATCTCGGCCACGGGCGTGAAGACGTGCCCGAGGTCGGCCAGGGCCCGCCCCCGCGGGGAGTCGACGTAGGCCTGCTCGGCGTTGGCCCCGCCGCGCTCGCCGGCGCGGTTCTGCTCGGACACGCGCGGGGCAGCGACGGCCTCGGGCAGCGGCACGCCGCGGTCCAGGCGGTCGACGAGGACGCCCAGGGTGGTGCCGATGATCGTCGCCCCGCCCGGGGAGCCGACGGCCAGCAGCGGCCGCCCGTCGCGCAGCACGATCGTGGGGGACATCGACGAGCGCGGGCGCTTGCCGGGGCCGGGCAGGTTGGGGTCGGGCACGGCCGGGTCGGCGGGGGCGAAGTTGAAGTCGGTCAGCTCGTTGTTGAGCAGGAACCCCCGCCCGGGCACGGTGATCCCGCTGCCGCCGGTCGCCTCGATGGTCAGGGTGTAGGAGACGACGTTGCCGGCGGCGTCGGCGGTGACCAGGTGGGTGGTGGAGGTGCCCTCGTCGGGGTCCTCGGCGCCGGGGGCCGCGGTGCAGCCGGCGCCGTCCAGGGCGCCGGGGGCCACCGGGCGCGGCAGCACGGCGCCGTCGCGCACCAGGCAGGCGCGCGAGTCCGCGAAGCGCTGCGAGAGCAGGGTGCTGGTGGGCACGTCCTGCACGTCGGGGTCGCCGACGTACCGGTTGCGGTCGGCGAAGGCGAGCGCGGCGGCCTCCAGCTTGCGGTGCTCGGAGACGACGGGGTCCCCGCTGCGCCCCAGGGCGTCCAGGACCTGCAGCGCCTCCCCCACGGTGGTGCCCCCGCTGCTGGGCGGGGCCATCCCGTACACCTGCACGGGCCCGTCGGCGGCCTCGTGGGTGACCAGGGTGGGGCGCCGCTCCAGGGCCCGGTAGGCGGCGACGTCCTCCAGGGTCATCGCCCCGCGCAGCACCTCGCGGGTGACGCCGGTGGCCACCGGCGGGGCGGCGACGGTGTCGACGACGGCGCGGCCCAGCTCGCCGCCGTAGAACGCGCCGGCGCCCTGCTCGGCCAGGACGCGGTAGGTGTCCGCCAGGTCGGGGTTGCGGAAGACCGAGCCCACGGCCGGGGCGTCCCCGCCGGGCAGGAAGAGCTGCGCGGTGGAGGAGAAGTCGCGGAAGCGGGCGGCGTTGTCCAGGGTCTGCTGCCGGAAGGTCTCGTCGACGGCGAAGCCGCGCTGGGCCAGGGAGCGGGCGCCGGAGAGCGCCTCGGCCATCGTCATCGTGCCGGACTCGCGCAGCGCCTCCTCCCAGGTGGCCGGGGTGCCGGGCACGCCCACGGACAGGGTCGAGTTCACGACGTCGTTGAACGGCAGCGGCCGGCCCGCCCCGTCGAGGAAGCCCTCGGGGCCCAGCGCCGCGGGCGCGCTCTCGCGGCCGTCGATCGTGGTGACGGTGCGCCGCAGCGCGTCGTAGGAGACGAGGAAGCCGCCGCCGCCGACGCCGGCGGAGTACGGCTCGGTGACGCCCAGGGCCGCGGCGGTGGCGACGGCGGCGTCGACGGCGTTGCCGCCGCGGCGCAGCACGTCCAGGCCGACGGCGGTGGCCTCGGGGTCGACGCTGGCCACGGCGCCGCCGTAGCCGGTGGCCACGGGCTGCTTGGCGGGGCCGGGCGCGGCGACGCTGCGCGCGGCGCGCTCCACCACGGGGGCGGCGGAGGCGGGGGCGGCGGCCAGCGCGGGGGCGGCCAGGCCCAGGGCCAGCAGCAGCGCCGCGGGGCGGCGGGCGGGCCGGGCGGGTCGGGCGCGGTGCTGGGCGGGGTGCTTCGGGCGGGGCTGCACGGGGGTCTTCGCGCGGGGCATCGTGGGCGCCTTCCGGTCGCGGGTGCGGCTCCCGGACCGCCGTCGGCCCGGGAGCCGCACCCTCTCAGAGACCCCACAGGTGCGCCAGGGGTGCGCGGGCGGCGCCCCCGCGGCGCCCGGGGCCGCTCAGCGGGTGCCGAGCAGCTCCCCCAGGTCCCGGCACAGGCCCCGGGAGGCCCGGTCGGCGGAGGCCGACACCGGTCCCATGCCGAAGAACCCGTGCACGAGGTCGTCGTGGCGGCGCAGCACGACGGGCACGCCCTCGGCCTCCAGGCGCTGCGCGTAGGCGATCCCCTCGTCGCGCAGCGGGTCGAACCCGGCGACGCCGACCACGGCGGGCGGCTGCCCGGCCAGCGAGGGCGCGTCAAGCGGCGCGAAGCGCACGTCGGTGGCGTCGCCGCGGTAGTGCCGGCCGAACCACTCCACCGCGGCGCGGTCCAGGACCGGGGCGGAGGCGTTCTCGCGCACGGAGGGGAAGTCCCCGCGCCCGCCGGAGACGGCGGGGTAGACCAGCAGCTGGGCGGCCAGGCCCTCCCCCGCGGGCGACTGGGCGGCCACGGCGGCGAGGTTGGCGCCGGCGCTGTCGCCGGCGACGGCCACCCGCTGCGGGTCCGCGCCGAGGTCGGCGGCGTGGTCGCGCAGCCAGGCGGTGGCGCTGACGGCGTCGTCGGGGGCCGCGGGGAAGGGGTCCTCGGGCGCCAGGCGGTAGGCGACGGAGACGACGACCGAGCCGGACTCGGCGGCGAGCATGCGCGCCTGCCCGTCGTGGGACTCCAGGTCGCCCAGGACGAAGCCGCCGCCGTGGAAGAACACCACCAGCGGCGTGGCCTCGCTGCCGCCTGCGCTGCTGGCGGCGCCGCTGCCTGCGCTGCTGCCGTCGCCGCTGCCGGCGGGCGGCTGCGGGCGGTAGAGGCGGGCGGGCAGGTCGCCGACGGCGCCGGGCACGGTGAGCTCCTCCACCGCGGCGACCGGTCCCCACCACGCGGGGTCCACCCGCTCCTGCGCGGCGGCCCCGCTGCGCACCTGCGCCGGGGTCAGCGCGCTGATCGGCGGCAGGCCCGCGGCGGCGACCCGGCGCACCGCCTCGGCGATCTGCGGGTCCAGCCCGGGGGCGGTCTGCGGGTCCTGCTGCGTCACGGGTCCTCCGTCGTCCGGGCGCCCGGCGGCGCCGACCGCGGCCCAGTCTGCGCGCGCGGTGCGGGGCCCGCCCGGGGAGCCGGGCGGCTCAGGCGGCGCGCTCCAGGAGCGTGACGACCTCCACGTGCGGGGTCTGCGGGAACATGTCGAGCACCCGCGCGCGCACCGGGCGCAGCGAGGGCATGGCGGCCAGGTCTGCGGCCAGGGTGGCGGGGTTGCAGCTGGAGTAGACGACGTGCCGGGTCCCGGAGCGCTCCAGCCAGTCGCGCAGCTCCTGCCCGATCCCCCGCCGCGGCGGGTTGACGACCACCAGGTCCGGCGCGACGGCGGCCCCCAGCGCGAAGCGGGTGGCGTCGCCGGCGAGGAACTGCACCCCCTCCAGCCCGGCGGCGCGCGCGGAGGAGCGGGCGCTCTCGACGGCCTCGGCGCTGACCTCCACGCCCGTCACGCGCCGGCCGGGCGCGGCCACGTGCAGGGCGAAGCCGCCGACGCCGCAGTACAGGTCCCACACGCTGCCCGGGTCCACCTCCCCGACCCACTCGGCGACCTGCGCGTACAGGGCCCGCGCGACGGGCGAGTTGGTCTGGAAGAAGCTCTGCGGGCGCAGGTCCAGGTCCACCTCGCCCAGCCGCATCCGCAGCGCGGTGCGCTCGGTGAGCGGGACCTCCACCTCGCCCTCGACGACGGCCTTGTGCTCGGGCAGCAGGTTCGCGGTGACGACGACGGCCGCGGGCAGCTCGCGCAGCAGGTGCGGCAGCGCCCGGCGCATCGCGGCGAGCGGGGCGCGCGAGCGCACGACGAAGCGGACCATCAGCTCCCCGTCGGGCGACTCGGTGACCAGGACGTTCTTCAGCTCCCCGCGCCGGCGCGGCACGTCGTAGGGCTCCAGGCCGGCGCGGGTGATGAAGCGCGCGACGGGGGGCAGGGCGGCGCGCACGCCCGGCGAGCACACCGGGCAGCGGCGCAGGTCCACCCCGCGCCCGCCGGCGTCGAGGATGCCCAGGGTGGGGCGCCGCGCGGTGCCGCCGACGACCATCTTGGCCTTGTTGCGGTACCCGCCCTCGGGGCTGCGCACGGCGGGCAGCCACCGCAGCTGGGGCTGCTCGCCCAGCAGCTCGCGGCAGCGCTCCTCCTTGCCCGCGACCTGCTGCGGGTAGGGCAGCTCGATGAGGGTGCACGAGCGGCACTCGCCGCGGTCGTAGTAGGAGCACTGCACGGTGCTCCAGGGTAGGTCGCCGCCGGGGCGGCCGGCGCCGCCGGCGG